>NZ_RAWL01000007.1:0-54333 GCF_003668885.1 Corallococcus sp. AB049A
GAGACGTGTATAAGAGACAGGTCATCAGCAGCCCACCCCAGCCCCCGAGGAACCGCGCGGCGGCGTTGGCGAGCGGCGTCTGCGCGTCCGCGACCCCGGGCAACGTGCCCAGCGCCACCCACTGAACCGCCGTGTAGATGAGCGTGACGACGCCAATCTGCACGATGAGCGCGAAGGGCACGTCGCGGCGTGGGTTCTTGAACTCACCCGCTGGCGCCGCCGTGTTCTCGAAGCCGGCATAGGCGAACAGCAGCAGGAGCACCGCGGCCCCCAGGTTGCCTCCCTCCCTGGGCGCCACGGACGTCGCCAGCGGCACGGACACGAAGAAGAGGCCCACGGCGATGAACACCAGCAAGGGCACCGTCTTGGTGACGGCGAGGAACACCGCCGTGCGAGCACCGCCCTTCACGCCCACGACGTTGATGGCGGTGAGCGCGAGCAGGGGCACGGCGATGGCCAGGCCCTGGCCCACGCCCGAGTTCGCCGCGGGCCACAGGAAGCCCAGCGCGCGGGAGAAGCCGACGGACAACGAGGCCACCGACGAGACGCGCGCCAGCCACGTCATCCAGCCGACCTGGAACCCCACGCGCTCTCCAAAGGCTTCACGCGTGTACAGATACGCGCTGCCGGGCTTGTCGAAGTAGCTGGCGGCTTCCGCGAAGCAGAGCACGAGCAGCAGCACCGCCAGCCCCGCGAGCACCACCGCGCCCGTGCTGGCCGAGCCCAGGTTCGCGGCGGCCGCCGCTGGCAGCAGGTAGACCCCGCTGCCAATGACGTCGTTGATGGAGAAGCCGACAATCTCCCAGCGCGATACAGCGCGCCGCATGCCCGGCTCAGGAGGAGGCGAAGGGGGTCCAGGGATCATGGGGAAGAGAACCCCACTGGAGCACAGATGCGGCGAATCCGCGAATTAGAGAGAAGCCGGGCTCCTTTCACTCCGTCCTGGCCTTCGCGCCCTCCCAGCGCTGGCCGGAGCTGTAGTTGAGCGGGATCCACCGGTAGCCCTTGCCCTCCGCGCTCAGCCGGCCCAGGCCGGGGAAGGGCATGTGCGCGAAGCCGATCAGATCGCCGCGCTTCGCCGCTTCCGTGAACGTACGCGCCCGCTGCGCCGCGGCCGCGCGCTCGTCGACGTCGTAGGCAACCGTCACCGAGGGCTCGCGCAGCTGCACCGAGCCGAAGTGCATCAGGTCGCCCCCCAGGACCAGCCGCTCGCCACGGCTCTCCACGACGTAGGCGCTGTGCCCCGGCGTGTGTCCCGGGGTCGGCATGGCCCGGATGCCCGGAACGAGGGTGTCCCCATCCCCGAACACCTTCAGCTTCCCGGCCTCCTGGTACGGCCCCACCATCGCCCGCGCCTCCTCGAAGTACTTCGGGTCCACCGAGCCCCTCGTCCGGTCATCGCGCCCCAGCCAGAAGCCCGCCTCTCGCGCGTGCACCCGGAGGATGGCGTTGGGGAAGGCCCGGCCCGTCCTGGCCATGAGCCCGCCCGAGTGGTCGGAATGGATGTGCGTCAGCAGCACCACGTCGATCTGCTCGGGGCGGTAGCCCGCCGCCTGGAGGTTCTGCTGGAGCTGGCCTCCCACGCCAGGGCCGAAGAAGCTCCCCACGCCTGTCTCCACGAGCACCAGCGCGGTGCCGGTGTTGATGAGGAAGGCATTGATGGACACCTCGACCGGATCCTCCAGGTGGTCGCGCGACAACAGCTCCTTCACCTGCCTTGGCGTCGTGTTGGTCGCCACCTCGCTCACGGTCTGGGGAACGGTGCCATCGGAGAGCGCGGTGACCTCGAAGTCACCGAGCAGCAGCCGATGGACTCCAGGGGCCTGGGGCCGGACCTGGGGCGCGGCGGCATGGACGGAGGTAGGAAGCAGTGGCGCACCCGTCAGCATCATCAGCGTGAGGGCGCGAGAGACAGAGAGGAAGGAACCGCGGGCAGTGGGCTTTGTCATGCGCAAGGAGATACGCCCCGCCTTCGCTGGGATAAACGGGAGCCGTTCACACACTCCGTTTCACCGCTGAAACAATCCGAGGTGGCAGATGGACACGTTCACGGCGATGGAGGCCTTCGTCCGTGTGGTGGAGACCGGCACCTTCACCAAGGCCGCCGACGCGCTGGCACGCCCGAAGGCGGCGGTGACGCGGCTGATCCAACAGCTGGAGGCGCATCTGCGCGTGAAGCTGCTGCACCGCACCACGCGCCGCGTGACAGTCACCCCGGAAGGAATGATCTACTACCAGCAGGCCCTCCGGTTGCTGGGCGAGGTGCGGGAGCTCGAAGCCACGTTGTCCCAGTCACGACGCGGTCCCCGGGGGCGCCTGCGGGTGGAGTCGAGCGGGACCATTTCGCGGCTGCTGCTCGTCCCCGCGCTGCCGTCGTTCTACGCGCGCTATCCCCAGATACACATCGAGCTGGGCGTGAGCGACCGCGTCGTGGACCTCCTCGCGGACAACGTCGACTGCGCCATTCGAGGAGGTCCGGTGAAGGACGACTCGCTGGTGGCAAGGCACCTGGGGGACCTCTGCTATTGGCTGTGCGCATCCCCTCGCTACCTGGAGCGCCACGGCGCGCCGCTCCACCCACGGGAGCTGGCGGGGCCGACGCACGCGGTGGTCAGCTACTTCTCGTCGCTGAGCGGCAAGGAGCTCCCCTTCGTCTTCATGCGCGAGGGCGAGCGGCTGGAGGTCCAGGGTCGAAGCCTGCTCACGCTCAACGAAACCAATGCGTACCTGGCCGCGGGACTCGCGGGCCTGGGCGTGATGTTCGCGCCGCGTTTCGTATTGGAGCCGCACGTTGCGTCCGGGGAGCTGGTGCGGGTGCTGGATGGCTGGCGGCCCGAACCCCGGCCCTTGTTCCTGGTCTACCCACCCACACGCCAGCTGGGCGCCGGGGCGCGGGTCTTCATCGACTGGTTGACGGAGCTGTTCGCAAGCCGGCCCAACTTGTGGCGCGATGACAGCTGAGATGGTGCTCTGTCCCATCAGGAGGAACACCATGGCCGACGCGAAGATCTCCATCACCTACTGTACCGCTTGAGGCTACCTGCCCAAGGCTGCCCGTGCGGCGGCCGTGCTGAAGGACGAGCTGGAAGTGGACGTGGAGCTGAAGAAGGGCGGGTCCGGCGTCTTTGAGGTGGCCGTGGACGGGCGGGTCGTCATCAAGAAGACCGGCCTGGCGTTCCCCAGCGAGCGGGAGGTGGTGGACGCGGTGTTCCGCGCCCTGAAGCCCTGACGGCTCACGCGGGCAGACGTTGCAGGGCCTCCGCGAGGCGGATGTGTCCCTGGAATGCGCCGCTGCCCCGAGGCGCTTCGCCCTTTTCAATCGCATGGGCGAAGCGCACTCCGGCGTCCGCCTCCAGCCGCTCGAAGAGGGCCTGGAGCTTCGGGTAGTCGCGGCGGTCCAGCACCTCGTGGTACCGCGTCCACCGGGCGATGCCGATGAAGTAGGCATCCGCCAGCGTGCGGTGGTCGCCCAGCAGCCACGGCGTGTCGCCCATCAGCACCTCCAGCTTCGCGTGCGCGGAGATGACCTTGCGCGCCCCCAGGCTTCGCAGCGCCTGCTTTTCGGACTCCTGCAGCTCGGCGTGCTCGAGCGCGTACCAGAGCGGAGAGAAGGCGCTGAAGAAGGTGGTGTTCAGGTACGCGAGCATCTGGTTCAGCCGGTCGAAGTCCTCCGTGCCCTGGGCGAACGACAGCCCGGTGCCCACGCCGCGCGCACCCAGATGGTTGAGGATGGCCATGCTCTCGCTGATGCGCGCGCCCGTCTCCGTCATCAAGGTGGGCGTCTCCGCGACCGGATTGATCCGGAGGTAGTCCGCGCTGGTGACATCCTCCGGCATGGCGATGCGGCACAGCTGGTAGGGCCGGCCCAGCCACTCCATCGCGACGATGGAGCCGAACGAGCAGCCAGAGGGGACACCGTAGAAGAGGGTAGGCAGTGCCATGGGGAATCTCCTGTCCGAAGCGGAAGGCGTCATGCCTTCGATGGAGACACCATGGCCGTGGCAGCGCGCGCCGTGTAGACAGCGGAATGCGAACGCAAGGTCCACACCCGTGGACGATGAGGCGCGGCCCTTGAATCTCAACGACCTCCATCTTTTCGTCCAGGCCGTGGAGAGCGGTGGCTTTGCCTCGGCGGCGCGACGGCTGGGCATTCCCAAATCCACGGTGAGCAAGCGCGTGGCCGAACTGGAGGACGCGCTGGGTGCCCGGCTGATCCAGCGGACGTCACGAAGCTTCGCGCTGACGGACGTGGGGCGGGACTTCCTCGACCATGCCCGCGCCGCCGTGATGGAGGCGGAGGCCGCTGAGAACGTGGTGCGCCGCCGGCAGGTGGAGCCGAGTGGCGTGGTGCGAATCACCACGTCGCTCCCCACGGCGCAGTTCCGGCTCGCGGAGCGTCTGCCATTGCTGGCGCTGGCGCATCCCAAGGTGCGCGTTGAGCTTCACGCGACGGACCGCTTCGTGGACCTGGTGCAGGAGGGATTCGACATCGCCGTGCGCAGCCACTTCTCACCCTTGCCCGCATCGGGCCTGGTGCAGCGCCGGCTCGCGGTGGAGTCCTTCGTGCTGGTGGCGTCGCCCGGCTACCTGTCCAGCCACGCCAGGATTCGCCGGCCCGAGGATTTGCACGAACACGACGGCCTCCTGATGAGCGCCACGGCTCCTCCGTGGAGGCTGCGCGGGCGGGCAGGGGAGACCGTCACCGTGATGCCGAAGGCACGCATGATCGCCGACGAGTCACGGGTGCTCCTGAAGGCGGCCATGGCCGGGCTGGGCGTCGTCTGTCTGCCGGAGTCGTTCACCCACGTGGACGTGGAGGCCGGGCGGCTGGTGCGGGTGCTTCCCGCCTGGACCGCGGGCACGGTGACGACGACGATCCTGACGCCCCACCGCAGGGGCCAGCTGCCCGCCGTGCGCGCCGTCATCGACTTCCTGATGGAGGGTGCCAGCGAAGCGTAACGCGGGTGCCTCGGGGTTCGAGGGCTTCAATGGACAGCGTCCATCCGAAACGCTGCGTCAGCCGTTCCACCAGCGACAGGCCGATGCCGTGGCTCTCGCTGCCGGGCTCGGCGCGGCCAAAGCCAACCCCTGTATCGGTCAGGGTCCACGCCCCGGGCTCGATGGCGATGACGATGCGGCCCTCGCCCGTGTAGGCGAGCGCGTTCTTGAGCAGATTGCCCATCATCACCCTGGCAACGGAGGCAGGGAGGGGCGCGTGGACTTCGCCCTCGGACTCGATGGTGAGCGCGATGGTGCCGCTCCGCCGGAGGTGCCCGTACAACGCGAGCAGTTCTCGCGAGACGCGGTTGAGTTCGCAGCTTTCTTCGGTTCGGCGCTCCCGGGCCAGCCAGAGGATGCCCTCCGTCAACAGGCCCATCTGGCTCACGGCCCGGCGCAGCCGCTCGAACGTCTCCGCGTCTCGCGGCGGATCGAGTTCCAAGATCTCCACCGCGCCCTGGGCAACGGCCAGCGGCGTGCGCAGCTCGTGACTGGCGTCCCGGTTGAATCGCCGCTCACGCTCCAGCTGTTCCTGGATGCGTGCGTCGCGTGCGAGCAGCGCGTCCAACAACGTACGGACCTCGGCCACTCCGCCGCCGTCCCCGGGCGGCGGTGTCCCTTCGGAACGGCTCCGCTCCACCATCCGCTCCAATGGCCGGCCCAGCCTGCGAGCCACGAGGCGGGCGAGGAGCGCGGCGGCCAGCAACGCCAGCAAGGCACTGGTGAGAAGCAGCCCGGCGGTCCGCTTCAGGTGGGCCGTCGTGCTCGTCAGGCGCGTCACGTCGAACGCGAAGTAACGGCGGCCTCCGTCCGTGCTGGGGCGCACCGCGACGTGGAAGTGTCCGTGGTCTCCGGCGGACACCTCATACTCTCTTGGATGCGCGTCCGGACGCAGGTGCTCCGCGAGCCACGGCGGCAATGCGGAGTGCCCGTCATACCGCGTGATTCCGGGGACGTGGCCTGGCTCGGGCCGGTCCGCCTCCGTGGCCACGATGCGGCTGAAGATGACGTCCTCCAGGTCGTAGCTGAAGAGCGTGAAGAACCCACCCATCAGCACCAGAGAGAACGCGGCGGACAGTGGAGGTTCACGCGGAGGATGGGGAGCGGATCCCCGCGTGGGTGCTGGAGCCGGAAGGGAAGGGGACGAATCCACCCGTGGCCCTCCTGCTGCACGGTCTCACCCGGAGCAAGGACGACTGGCTGTCGGATGACGAGGTCCGTCGCTGGTTGAGCGAGCCGTAGCAAGGCCCCCGAAAGCGTGTGGATTTGCCTGGCATGTCCTCGTGACGACCGAAGACAAGCGCAAGGCGTGGCAGAAGCTGGTCCTGGATCACTTTCGTGATGAGGTGCGGCAGAACTGGGACGACGTCCTGTCCACGTTCCCGCACCCGCACTACGAGCTGGTCCCCACCATGAAGGTGCATGACGGCGACCGCGCGGTGCGGGACTACTACCGGGAGACGCGTGTGGCGTTCCCGGATCAGCACCACGAGATCATCTCGTTCCGGCACAGCGATGATGCCGTCATCGTGGAGTTCTGGCTGATGGGCACCCACCTGGGGGCGCTGGGCTCCATTCCCGCCACGGGCAGCCGCTTCCGGGTGCGCATGAGCGCGTACTTCATCTTCGACGAAGCAGAGAAGCTGGTCTGCGAGCGCGTCTACTTCGACACGCTCAGCATGCTCAAGCAGCTCCTGGGCGGATTGGACATGGGCTCGCCCAGGAACTGGCTCCTCGCCGTCCGCTGCCTCAAGGGCCTTCTGGCCATGTCCGGCGGCACGCCCGCGCCCGAGCTCACCGAGACCCGGCCGCCCACCTTCATCGACTGAAGCGGAGCAGGGGCATGGGTTGGGGTTCACGGTGGCGTCGGCGCGCCTGTTGACCTTTAGGGTCGTGCGTCCTGGACTTTAAAGGTTGATGTGGCTCAGACTCCCCGCGCGGAGCAGCTGCCCTTCTTCCGCCTCCCGAGGAGCCATGCCCGACACGACGACCGATGACCTGGCGCGCACGGAAGCCTCCGCGCGCCGCAGGCTGCTTCCACCCACGCCCGCGCGGCCCGTGCACCTCTTCACCCTCGACGGCATCCGCTACGAGGCGGTCCGCGAGCTGGTGTTGATGCCGAACGGCGAGGTGCTGATGCTGGCCCGTCGCTTCACGGAGCTGGGCAACTCGCTGCCCGGGTTCTGCTTCGTGCGGCGGCTGGCGAACCCATCCACTTCCATGCAGCGCAGGCGCCTGGGGGAGGAGGTTCAGCTGGCCTTCCGCTTGCGCCACCCGGCCATCGCCACGGTCTTCCATCGCAAGGTGCACCAGGGCGCGCTGCACGTCGTCATGGAGGCCGTGGAGGGCCCCTCTCTGGATACGCTGGTGAGCGCGGGCGTGGCACGCGGACGCCCCGTCTCCGAGGCCTTCGCCCTCCATGTCGGCGCGGAGCTCGCGGAGGCGCTGCACCATGCGCACACGCTGACGGACGCGGACGGCCATCCGCTCGGCATCATCCACCGCGACGTCAATCCCCGGCACGTCTTCGTGGGGACCCAAGGCGAGGTGAAGCTGACGAACTTCGGCGCGGCGTACTCGCTGGTGGTAGGGCGTGAGGAATCGCCCGCGAACCTCGTGCGTGGAGACGTGGCCTATGCCTCGCCGGAATATCTGACCCGACAGCCCCTGACGCCGCGCTCGGATGTCTTCAGCCTGGGTGTGCTGCTGGTGGAGCTCTTCACCGGCAAGCACCTCTTCGACGTGGAGGATCTGCCACCCCCGCCCAGGCGGTTGGCCTCCCTTCAGGCGGAGAGCCTTCCCTCCCTGCCTTTGATGCAGATGCAGATCCTGCTGGCCCGCTTCAGCCCGGAGGATGTCGAGGAGGCCGTGGCCTCACTCTCCCCGGACGTGAAGGCGATGCTCCATGTCGCGCTGCGCGCCAACCCCGAGGAGCGGTTCGCCACGGCGGCGGACATGCGCGACGCCATGCGAGTCGCCCTGGCGAGACGGCACGCGGGCTACGGCCGTCAGGAAGCCGCGGCGGAGTGGGCGCAGGTGCTGTCGGAGGGCATCGGCCTTCTCGATGGGGTGGAGTTCGGCGACGAACTGGCCGCGGATGCGTGGGAGGGATTGAAGGGGAAGTGACGCTTCAGCGCGCCAGCGCCGAGGCGACGTGGAGCAGGGCGTCCAGCTTCTCCGCGTCCAGCTTGCGCGCCAGGTGGAGGAGGCGCCGCAGCTCCGGGGGGGCCTCCTCCTTGGGTGGCGACTTCGAACCCTTGCGCACGTCGCCTGTCGCGGTGAGGCCCATCAACTTCTCGGGAGAGACGCGCAGCTCCCGGCAGAGGCGGTAGAGGGTGGGCACGCTGGGCAGCATCTTCCCGCGTTCCAGGCGGTTGTAGACGGGGTGCACCAGTTCCACGCGCTCCGCGACTTCTGCCTGCGTCAGGCCCAGGTGCTGGCGGGCCGCGCGAGCTTCCGTGCCGATGGTGATGCCGAGTTCTTCGTTCATGGCGGGGCGCAGCGTAGCCGAGGACGCGCATGGGAATGCCCCTGGTAGGGTGCGCGCCCCGCAGGGAGGATGCCGCATGCGCGAGGCCGGGTTGCCCGAAGGAAGGACGCCATGATGAGGGGGCCGCCTCCGGCCGCGTTGTCTCCCGGGGCCCGGGTGCTGGGCTACACGGTGGAGCGCCAGCTGGGGCAGGGCGGTTTTGGCACGGTGTACCTCGCTCGCTGCGAGGGCCAACCCTTCGCGCTGAAGGTGCTGCACCTGCCGCGCGTGGGCGAGCGGGCGGAGCGCGAGGTCTCCATCCTCACCCGGCTGCGGCACCCCAACGTGGTGGGGATCCTGGGCCATGGCTACTGGCCGGTGGCCCGGCCGCAGTTCGCCGTCATCGCCATGGAGTATGTGGACGGGCGCCGGCTGGACGACTGGGCCGACGCGGAGAATCCCACGGCGCGGCAGGCAGCGCGCGTGTGGCTGGGCGTGGCTCGGGCGCTCGCCGCGGCCCATGCGGATGGGGTGGTGCACCGGGACGTGAAGGAGGGCAACGTCATGGTGCGCGCCTCGGATGGCGTGGCCAAGCTCGTGGACTTCGGTATTGGCGACTACGCGGGCGCGCGTGATTTGACGGCGGACATCCTCCCTCCGGGGACGCTGGACTACCGCTCCCCGGAGGCGTGGCGCTTCCTGCGAGGCCACCGCGAGGCACCGGACGCCCGCTACACGGCGGGCCCGGCGGACGACCTGTGGGCGTTGGGCCTCGTGGCCTACCGGCTGCTGACGGCGCGGTTCCCCTTTGATGGCGAGGACCCCGCCAGCTTGACGGAGGCGATCCTCACCCGCGCGCCCACGCCGCCAAACGAGGAGAACGCGCGCGTGCCCCGGGTGCTGAGCGACGTGTGCCTGCGGCTCCTTGAGAAGACGCCCGAGGCGCGAACGCCGAGCGCCAAGGCCCTCTGTGAGTCCCTGGAGGATGCGCTGCGCGGCGCTGACGCGGCGTGGGACGTGCCACTCTGCGATGCCTACGCCGAGGACTCCGCGACGACGGAAGGGGAGGACATCGACAGCTTCGAGCAGT
The DNA here is from genome assembly GCF_003668885.1 of Corallococcus sp. AB049A. Classification (NCBI taxonomy): domain Bacteria; kingdom Pseudomonadati; phylum Myxococcota; class Myxococcia; order Myxococcales; family Myxococcaceae; genus Corallococcus; species Corallococcus sp. AB049A. The sequence continues at coordinate 9,558 of NZ_RAWL01000007.1, forward strand.
GGATGAACGAGCCCCGGCACCGTCCGCGCCGGGGCAAACGGCTTTCCCCGAAGCAGGTGCCGCCTCCTGAAACGACCGTGTGTGTGGTGCCCGCAAAGAAGCGCGGGAGCTTGCGTGCCTGGACGACCATCGTCGTCGTGCTCGTCCTGGCGGGCGCGGCATGGGGCGTCGGGAGATCACGAATCTCGATGCCGGCCCCCGCCCGTCAGGAAGTAGCGACCCCTGGCAAGTCGCCTCAAGCTGACCGCGCCGCAGCCGCCGCTCTCCCTGCGGCGCTCCAGGAGGATTCCGTCACCGTGACGACGCAGCCGAAAGACACTCCGCCCATTCCGCTCCCCTCGAAGCCCGTGAAGAAGGGCATGCGCACCATGGCCCGTGCTGTCGGCGCGGCGGCGGTCTGCACTGCGCTCGGGTGCCCTGGTGCTCAGGTGCGCTCGCCTCCGCCGCCGGAGCCGTGTCCGGTGGGCGCGGTGAAGGCCATGGAGAAGTGGGGCATCAAGATTGGCGACAAGCACATGGCGGTCGTTGATTTCGATGAGAAGTACCTCACCGTCCAGGACGGTCCCGGTCAGGTGAGCCTGTTTGGCCAGTGGGGGGACATGCCATTCAGGACGGTGCTCTCAGGCCGCCTCATCGTGCGCGACCACGTTTATGGGCGACTGACGTGGGCAACGACCCCAAGGGGAGACAGCTTTCCTGTCTGCCTGGAGGTCTACGACACGACGGGTGATCGCGGCATGGTGCGAGAGGCCGGAAACGACTCGCCGTCCAGTGCCCGCATCTTCACGAGCGTGTACGTGAAGGCGGTGAGGGAGTTCCAGTAGCCAGGATGCCCCTGGGAGAGATCGCCGAGTGAATTCATCCTCCATCGTGGTGGTCCTGGGGCTGCTCCTCGCGAGCGGAGCCGCCACCGGGCAATCCGAACCCTCCGACTTCGGACCAGGAACGCGTCGGATCGAGCTGTTCTCCGACGAGCCTCAAGCCACGCCGGAGATCCTGATCAGCGCAGGTCTTTCCACGACGCTCCTCTTCGATGCCGACTTGAAGCGCGAAGCGGTCGAACTGGAGGGGCGGGACCGATTCCACCTGGTGGACCTGGGGCAGGCCACGCTGCGCCTGATGCCATCTTCTCGCGTCACCATCGCCGAGACGTTCCGGCTGGTCGTCCACTTCCGGGACGGAGCCGCGCCGGTCAGCGCGTCCTTTCGTCTGCGAGTCCATCCCGCGAAGGCCGAACCCCTCATCGAGATCTATCGCATCCGGCGGACCCTTGAGACCTACCAGCAAGAGGTGCGGGAGCGTCGGGAAGAACTCCTCCGCTGCAAGGTCGAGAACTCCCGGTTGGCCGCGGAGCGTGAAGCACCTGCTGGACTGGCAGGACTCCTCTCCGTCGGAGCCATGGATGAGCACGGCGTCCTTGGAAGAGACGCGACCAAGGACGACTACGTTGAGAGGGAGAAGTGGCTCCAGCGCTCCTTCGTCAGCCTCTACCGCTCCAAGGCATGGGTTGCCGTGGAGATTCACTTGACGGTGAATCCAGGTGGAGTGCCCTGGATCGCGAAAGGGGCGATGCTTCGAAGCAAGGGCGGAGCGGATTTGAAGGTGCTCCGCATCTGGCAGGTGCAACCGACTCCAGAGAAAGAAATCCGGCGCCTCGTGGTCGAAGCCGAGGCTCCGGCGGACTCCGTTCAGGGCCCCTTCTCACTCAAGCTCTGGGAGGAAGATGGGCCGCGGACCCTCACGCTGCGGAACATCACGTTCCCGTGAGGGCCCGGGCGCCCATTCAGCTCTCGGAAGATGCGCACGGGCCTTCGATGACGACCTTGAGGCCCCGGGGTTCGTTGCGGTGGAAGGTCAACGTCAGGCCCGTCTTCCGGCACAGCTCCCGGACGATGGCCACGCCCAGCCCGCTGCCGCGCGGATCTCGTTGACGGGCCTCGCCCGCGCGGAAGAGCCGCTCGCCCAGCCGCTCCAGGTCTTCCGGGGGCAGCCCCGGGCCGTCGTCCAGCACGGTGAGGCGGAAGCGCTCGGGCGACACGCGCTCCAGCAGCGCCACCACGTGGCCTCCTGGATCTCCATGCGTGATGGCGTTGTGCACCAGGTTGCCCACCGCCTGCTCCAGCATCGTCGCGTTGCAGCGCACCCAGACAGCGCCATCCGGGTGGCTTGCGTCCACGCTCAACTCCTTGCGTCGCGCCAGCAATCCCAGCCTCGCCACGACGCGCTCCACCACCATTCCCAGCTCGGCCCGGGGTTCACCGGCCAGCGGATCCACGCCCTCGCCCAGCTGACAGGCCAGGCGCAGGTTGTCCACCAGCGCCGTGAGATAGACGGTGTCCTCGATGCCGCGCACCAGCAGCCCGGACAGCTCGTCCCGGGACGCGGCCGTGGCCTGCTCCAGCGCGAGCTGCAGCGACGCGATGGGCGTCTTCAGGTCATGCGCCACGTCGGCCAGGAAGCGCTCCAGCGCATGCTTCCGCGCTTCGATGTGCCGGGCGTCCGACACCACGCGCGCATGCGTGCTGTCCAGCACCCGGGCCAGGTCACCCAGCTCATCCGGTGCCGCGTCTTCCGCGGGTGCGTACGCAGGGCCGCCCAGCCGTCCCGCGGTCTGGTGCAGCCGCCGCAGCCGGCGCAGGAGCGGCCCGATGACCACCGCAGTGGAGAGCGCGGCGGCCAGCGACGTGAAGGTGACGGCGGCCAGCAGCATCCACCGCAGCTCGTCCATGCGGTCGATGAGGGGCGGCCAGCGGAACTCCAAGAGACTGCACGGCCCCGCGTCCGCGACCCGCATCAGCAGGGCTCCGCCCCACGCGTGACCGTCGAAGCGCGGGAAGTAGAAGGTCAGCGGCTTGGGCTCACCGGCGAGCAGCCGCTCCACGAGCTTCGGATCCGGACCGCTGTTCTCCGTCGCGGTTCCGGAAGGAGCCAGCACCCGGGCCGCGTCGAACGCCACCACCTGCATCCCCTGGGGCGACGTATAGGTCCAACCCCCAACCGAGGCCCGGCACGCATCGGCCTGCGTTTCGAACATCGTGTCGGCCAGGAGCTGGACGGTGTGATGCGCGGACAGCTCCGCCGCCTTCCGGAAGGAGATGGATGCGGCGGCCAGGGTGGCCAGAATGCCCAGCACCACCGACGCGATGGCGGTGCGCCACGCCAGCCCGTGCCACACCTTCACGGCGCGCCCTCCGGATCGAACCGGTAGCCAATGCCCCAGACCGTGCGCAGGTGCGCTCCGGCCGGCCCCAGCTTCTTGCGGATGCGCGCCACGTGCGAGTCCACCGTCCGCGTGTCGCGCTCTTCATTGGTCGGCAGCGCCTGGTCGGCGATCTGCTCGCGGGTGACGGCGCGTCCGGGCCGCTCGACGAGGTAGAGCAGCACGTCCAGCTCATGCCGCGTGAAGGACACCGGCCCGGTGCCCTCGCGGCTGACGGTGTGCGCGTCCAGGTCGATGCTCACGTCCGCCCAGCGCAGCGTGCGCCGTGCATCCTCCTCCGGCAGGCGGAGCCTCGCGCGGATGCGCGCGACCAGCTCCTCCATCCAGAAGGGCTTGGCGAGGTAGTCCGCCGCGCCCAGTCCGAAGGAGCGCAGCCGCGCCTCCAATTCCTGTCGCGCGGTGAGGACCAGGATGGGGACGCGCAGCCGGTGTCGCCAGGCCTGGAGCAGCTCCAGGCCGTCCATCCCCGGCAGGTTCAGGTCCAGCACCACCAGGGCGGGCGGCTCGCGCTCCGCGGCCTCCAGCGCGAGCGGCCCGTCCGTGGCGAGCGTCACCTGGAAGCCCGCGAGCTTGAGCCCGCGGACGATTCCGGCGGCGATGGGAGGGTCGTCCTCCACGACGAGGATGGGACCATGCACGTCCATGGGGACGACCTCCGTCAAGCGCGTGGCTCAGGGCGCCGAAGCGTACTTGATGTAGTAGTTGACGTTGATGTTGATGGGGCGGGTCTCCTTGTCGCCCGAGGTGGCGTCGACGTCCTTCGACCCCTTGTTCCATTCACCCACCCTGAAGCCGCCCTTCACGGTGTCGGCGGTGTTGGAGTCGTCCTTGGGGAGGTTCTTGACCTCGATGGAGAAGGCGGAGGTGCGCGGCGCGCCGGTCGCGAACTCCTGCACCGAGCCGACCGCGTCCCCGAAGTTGCCGCCAGCGGCCTCCAGCGGGGGAAGCCGTTGCGCCGCGTCCGGATCCCTGCCCGCGCCGTGGTCGGTGCCACGCAGGAAGCGGCCGCGGTAGTCAGGAAGGTAGAAGACGTTGCCGCTGCCTCCGTTGGCGTAGCCGATCTGCGCGAAGAGCGGCGCGTAGGCGTCCGTTGTCGCCTGGCCGGCGCCGCCGCAGGGGGCCCAGTACTCCGAGGGGGGCCTCGCTTCCCCCGGGAAGCCCACCACGGCCCCGATGGGGAACCCGTCCGACGTGGCCGTGGACGAGGCGGGCCCGCCGCAGACGTACCAATCCACGTTGACGTTCCCGGGACGGGTCTCCAGGTTGCCGCCCTTGAGCTTCACGTTCGTGGTCTTGCTCGTGTACTTGCAGACGTGCTGTCCGCGGATGTTGGTCGCCTTCTTGGAGCCCGTGGGCAGATGGTGGAAGGTCAGGGAGATGGGGTTGCGGGGAGCACCCGTGGCCCAATCCTGGACGGAGCCCACCAGGTTGCCGACGGAGCCACATTCTCCGGAGGGCAGCGTCGGCTGGGGCGCCGTCCGGGTGGTGGCGTCCGGATCGTTGCCGGTGGATCCGCTCACGCCCCGCAGGAAGCGCCCCCGGAAGTCGGGGACGTAGAAGTACGGGTTGCCGTTGCCGCCAAAGCTCTTGCCCAGGACGGCGAAGAGCTCGGGCTGGCTCGCGGCGAGGTGGGAGTTGCCGTTGCACGACAGGAAGCGGGTGTCCGTCAGCACGCGCCCGGCGAACGGGAGGATGGCGCCCGTGGGAATGGCGGTGGGATTGTTGCGGCTGTCGGTGCTCGACGCCTTGATGATGAAGTGGACGTAGGCGTTGACCGGGCGCGACTCCTTGTCACCGCCGGTGACGAAGCCGCTCCAGGTGAGCGTGCCATCCTCCCAGTGCGCCAGCTTCTCGCTGAAGTCCTCATACGCCCTGTGGAGCCTGTGGGGCAGGTGATCCGCCTCACCCTGGAAGGACTGACCCACGAAGCTGGTGGCCCACGACTCCACCGAGCCCGGACGGTCTTCCACGTTGCCGCCCTTCTGGGCCGCCGTCCGGGTCTTCACATCCGGGTCGCGCACGGTGGCGCCAGCCGTGCCGCGCAGGAAGTACCCCTGGAAGTTGGGGAGGTTGAAGGACTGGCCGGGGTAGCCCCCATTGGCGGTCCCGATGGCCTTGAACAGCTCCGGCAACTCCGCGACGTCGTGCCCCGACCCGTCACAGAGCAGCCAGCCCTGCGGCGCCAGTTTCGAAGGGTCCCCGCCGTAGGCGAGCACGGCGCCCACGGGAATCGCATCCGCGGCAATGGTGGGCTTGTTCGGCTTCACATCCGTCATGACTGCCTCCCCCTCTTGCGGCGCCCCAAGCGCCTTGCAAGGTGAGAGGAGGATGCGGGGAAGCTGTGGAGGAAGTGTGGAGCGCGTCAGAACGACGGCAGGTCGGACGCCAGATGGGACGACAGCCCTCCGTCCATCACCAGGGCGCTGCCGTTGACGTAGCCGCCCGCGGGCCCGACGAGGAACGCCACCAGACCCGCCACCTCTTCTGGCGTTCCGAAGCGCTTCGCGGGGATCCGCTCCTGCAACCGCTGGCGTGACGTGGACGGCGCCTTCGCCAGCATCTCCGTGTCGATGTAGCCCGGACAGACCGCGTTGCAGGTGATGCCGTAGCCTCCCCACTCCGCGGCGATGGCCTTCGAGTAGCCCACGAGCGCGTGCTTGGTGGCCGCGTACGTGGACGACTGGGCGCCCCCGAAGAGCCCCATGATGGACGCGACGTTCACGATGCGCCCGTGGCCCTCCGCCTTCATCCGGGGCAGCGCCCACTGACACAGGTTGCGCACGCCCTCCACGTTCACGCCGAAGAGCAGGTCCCACTCGGCGACGCTCACCTCATCCGCGCGATGAAACGGCCCTCCCAGGCCCGCGTTGTTCACCAGCACCCGGGGCACGCCCGCCTTCGCTTCAACCCGGGCGAGCGCGGACTCCACGTCGTCCCGGCTCGCGACGTCGCAGGCCAGTGGCCACGCGCGGCCACCAGCCTCCACCAACTGCTTCTGGAGCTGCTCCAGCGCGGCGGCGTCTCGCGACAGCAGGACCACCTCGAACCCGGTTCGCGACAGCTCCGTGGCGATGGCCGCTCCAATCCCCCGGCTGGCTCCCGTGACGACGGCGACAGGCGCTTTCATCAGAGCACCCCCTGCGGCGGGACGAGGCGCAGTTCGTCGACGCGCACGTTCGGAGGCTTCATCGAAATCTCCCAGATGCACTGGGCCACGTCCTCCACGGCGAGCATGTCCGCGGGGCTGAACTCCGGCCGCGACTTCCAGAACGCGGTGTAGACCGCGCCGAGCGACAACAGCGTGGCGCGGATGCCAAAGGCCTTGCCCTCTTCGTTGAGGACGCCGGTCAGCCCCCGGACGCCATGCTTGGTCGCGGCGTAGGCGCCGTTCATGGGCAGCGTCAGGTGGTCGCTCACGGATCCGATGTGGATGATGCGGCCACCGCCCCGGAGCTTCATCCGCCGGAAGGCCTCGCGCGCGCACAGGAACGTGCCCGTGAGGTTCACGCCGAGCGTCCGGTTCCAGTCCTCCAGCGACGTCTCGTGCAGGGGCGTGAAGACGCCCACGCCCGCACAGTTGACCAGGAGCTCCACCGGGCCCGTCTCCGCCTCCGCCCGCTCGAACAGCGCCCCCACGGAGTCCTCGCGGGTGATGTCCACGTGCAGGCAGTCCGGCGTCTCCGTCCTCACGTCGCTCGCGGCGCACACCACGCGCAGGCCCTCCGCGCGCAGCTTGTGGACGACGGCGCGCCCGATGTCGCCGGTGCCTCCGACGACGATGACATTCCGAATGCTCAAGCCCCGTGCCTCTCCCCGGGCCGTCCCCAGAAAGCCCATGAACAGGCTAGTCCATGCAAAGCGCGCGAACGAGGGATACTCACAAGGACGCTGCGGGAAGCTTTGGGTGAGGTTATTGGCTATTTTCTCAGAGTGCGAGTCCCCGGATGTGCGGACTCGTCCAGAGAGGCCCGAGATGATCTTCTTCATCATCCAGCCGAACGTCCCGGTGAATGACGCGTCCATCACGACGCCAAACGCGGACCCCACGGTGCCGTGGAACCGGGTCGGTGTCAGGCTGGCGGCGTGGACCGAGGTGTACACGGACCTGCCGACATTCTTTGAAGCCATTGTCGTCGCGGCACTCGCCGACCCGGTCTGCCGAGGAATGCTCGCGACGATGGGAACCGAGTTCGCGATTGCTCCCCTGGACGGCACATTCCTGTCGGAGAAGTCGCGATTGAACCGGGTGACGGCGCTCTTCTACGGGGTGCTCCGCTACTGGTGCAGCCCGCAGATCGGCAATCCCCAGTCCCCCACGCCAGCGCCGTTGGAGAAGCCGCTCACGCACATCGCGCTCTGGCAGCCAATGCTGGAACCGAACGCGCCGCGGACCGGCATCACCGACCTCTACAAGTCCATGCGGGCTCTCCCGCTCGCAACGGCGACGCGCCGCGCCCAGCTCCGCATCTTCGACAACATCCTGGAGGCTGCCCGGGCGGTCGTTGGCGAGGTCACGACCTCGCCCATCCGGCGACTCGACAAGCTGTTCGCGTTGAAGCTGACGAACAGCCCTCGAATGCTGGCGCGGCAACGCCAGCTCATTGGCGCCTACGTCGGCCGGCAAAAGGACAACTTCGACAAAGCCATTGCTGAGAAGAAGACCCTCTTCACGATCAAGGTCTGTCAGTACATGGCCTATTATTTCGGGCCGGATCTCTGCAAGCAGCTCAACCGGCTCAAGGCCCGGGAGGTCCTGGGCGCGTTCATCGCGTTCGCCCTGGACGACTCGGACAAGGCGGTCCTGGCGCCACTCCCGGAAGCGGTGCGGGCCATCTGGCTGAGGCTCCCACCGGTGGCGCGCTGCTGCATGCTCATCAATGATCTTCGCAAGCTGTTCGAGGATCCCAAATCTCCCACGGATGTCCGTGCCTCGCTCGCGTTGCCCAGGAAGGAGCTTCTGGCGGACCCGCCTCCGCTGCTCTGGCCCAGGAGCTACCGGGTCATCCGCCCGGAAAGAAAGACGTTCGATGGCGTGGTCGCTCAAGGCGTGAATCCGCGATTCCTTGCCGCGTGGAATCCGGATGAATACGCGGAGTATGTCATGACGTACCGGATGAACCTCTGCCCCCTGTGGGGAGGCGCCTCCGGTCACGCGGTCAATGCCATCCACCACTGGCAGGAGGCATTGGGAGAGAAGGCGCCGAACGTCACGAGGTCCGTCATCGCCGCGAGCCTCTTCGTCCTCTGGCGGCTGTTCTACGACATCCGCATCAGCCCCACCCATACGCTGACGGAGACGTTCGAGGCGACGCTCGCCCCTCGGGACAATCAGGTAGTGGATTCATACGAGGCCAGCTCGGGCGAGGAAATCGAGGCGGCTCCCCGTCTGATGCTGCCACCCCCCAAGAAGTCCGAGGAGAGCAAGGAGTCCGACCCGGTGCCCCAGCCACGCAAGCCCGTCTTCGCGGTGCTGCCTCAGCAACTGGAGGACGCCTACGACGTGCTCGACCTGTGCCGGATCCGGGACGGAGCCCGCGCCGGTGCGGTCAACCCCATTGGCCTGGTGCGGATGCTGTCGCGGGCCTACTGGAACGGGCAGGGGTTCGCTGGCTACGACACGGTCCAGCAGGCGGTGAATCGGGAGCGAAAGACGCTCGCGGACCAGGGGTATTGGCTTCCGCGGTGGTCGCACGATGCGACGTCCAAGGTGGGCACGGGCGTGATGTCCTACGTGGAGTCCGAGGATCCGGACATGCAGCCCATCAAGCCCGAGGTGGCCAGGGAGGCGCTGCGCCTCCTGGGCGGCATCCTTCAGCGGCTGTGCACACCGGTTGAGCCTCTGCGCGGGTTCCGGGCTCCCTGGGCCCTGCATGCGAAGGTATTGGACGAAGTGAAGCTCCGGCAGCCCGCGCTGTTGGAGAGCCGGCGTGAGAAGGCCGAGACACTGCTTCGGCGCGGAATGAAGACCCTGGAGGTGCTCGCGGGGCTCGTGGGCGTGCCGGAGGAGCCCCTGAGCGCGGAGCTGCAGCTCCTGCTTCGGGTCGCGACGCAGTCCTTCCTCCTCTGCATCCAGTGGTTGGAGCCCACCTCGCCCGAAGGCCGGGCACCGACGGTGGGGGTCCTGCCGTCCGAGCTCGTGACGGTGCTCTGGTCCCGGCTGTCTCCGCTGCCCAGCCTGCTTCAGGAGGCGGCGAAGACCGCCGTGCCACGGACCTATCAGGAGACGCTGAGGATGGTCGCGGCGGAGCTCGAGCAATTGAAGGCGGAGCTGAGGCCCCTGTTGCCGTCGTCCGCCCGAGGCAACCTGCGGGAGGAGGGCGTGCGCAAGCGGCCCACCTCCCGCGAGGCGCCAGCGTTCTCTCCCGAAGTGAAGAAGGCCCAGGCGGCGGTGAATCAGCTGATCTCCCAGGTGAAGCCGCTGCTCCAGTCCCTGGTGAATGAGATGAGAAGCGGCCTGAGCCTCGCGAAGCAGGTTCCGCCGGAGTGTCGTGCCGCCGTGCGTGAGGCGCTGCGTCTGCTGGAGGAGGACGAGTTGCTGTTGAGCCTGTCCCTGACCCCGTACCGTGTGGACGGGACCCTGGCGCGGTTGTCGGATGACGCCATCGCGCTCAAGGTGCGGCAGCTGGTGCGGGACCTGCCCGGTTCACTGCGCTCACTGCAGAAGACGCTGCGAGCGGCGTTGAAGGGCCCGAAGCTCTCCCCCGTGAACCGCGGCTTCATCAACTCCCATGTGGACAGGATTGCGTTGCTGCTCCCCTCGGTGGAGCAATTGACGCTGTCCTCCCATGACGACCTTCCTCAGGAGCGCTGGGCGCCGAGCGACATCATCGCGGAGGTCCGCAAGTCCCGTCAGGCTCCGACCTCGAAGCCTCCTGTGTCCTCCGTGCCTTCGTTCAGCCGGTCCAACAAGGGGCCGTCCACGTCCACCGGGGACTCACACCGCTTCGTCCAGGGGCTGGACACCCACTGGTACACGGGGGACGAAATCCGGGTGTTACTCGGGTTGCACCTGCGCGACGTGCGCGACCGGGTCTACATCATGGAAGGCATTGACGCGCATCTGCACCAGGGCTTCACGCTGGAGGAAAACCTGCGACAGGTCCGCGCCGCCATTCGGGACACCGAGACCCAATGCGTCGTGGCGCCAGTTCATGTCGGAGGCAATCACTGGACGGCGCTCTCCCTCCACTTCGACCTCCAGGCGGCGAAGCCCTATCTTTCACCTGCGATTCATTACGTGGATCCGCAGGGGACGCGCGGACTGCCCGAGACCCTTCGCCTGTCCCTGCTCATCCTGTTCCCGGACGCCCGCGTCACGACGTCGACCCAGGCGTATCAACCGGCCAACGACGAACATAACTGTGGCCCGTGGACGGTGACCCTGCTGGCTCATCTGGCGCGGCACGGGGGCGTGCTGCCAGACAGGGGCGCCTTCAACATCCAGGAGGCTCGCACGGAGGATGGAAGGCGTCTCCAGCAGGCGCTAGACCGCCCCTGACGCCTGGCGTGTTCACCGGAGGCCCCAGGGCCTACCCTCGGAAGTGCGCATGGAGCACCTCCTCACCCACGCCGAGCAACCCGTCCAAGTACGCAGCGCCAGGCGTGCCAGCCGGACCTGGCCTCGCTGGCTCCGCTACTCATTGCCGGGGTCCTGGGTCGCGCTGCTCTTCGCATGTCTGGCTTTCACACCATCGCTGCTGCCGCGCAGCGGGCCGTTCCAGGGCTTCGTCAGCGGCCTCAGCGCGGCGATGGGCTATGGGCTGGGTTGCCTGGGCGCATGGCTCTGGCGGGAGTTCGCGGACCGCCCCGCGAGGACACCCCGAAAGCTCGCGTGGCAGGGCTTCTTCGCGACGGCCCTGGTGGCTTTGACGGGCGCGCTGCTGCTCGGCTGGCACTGGCAGCACCGTTTGCGGGAGCTCATGGGCATGCCGTCGCCGGGCCGCGCGGGCTATCTGCTCGCCCCCTTCGTCGCGGCGGCCTTCTTCTTCCTGCTCGTCGCCATGGGGCGCGGACTGCGCGCCGTGTTCCGCGCGCTGGCCACGCGACTCTCACGGCACATCGGTCCTCGCGCGGCCCGGGCAACGAGCGGCCTGGCCGTGGTGGTGATCACCGCGCTGGTGGCCAGCGGCGTGCTGTGGGACGGGCTCATCGCCACGGCGGACCGCACCCTGGCGGTGCAGGACCTGATGACCGACGAGGGCGTGGTCCAACCCCGGACGGCGCTGCGCTCCGGCGGCCCCGGCTCCTCCATCCCGTGGGAGTCCCTGGGGAGGGAAGGGCGCAACTTCATCGGACGCGGGCCCTCGGTCGACGACCTCTCCCGGTTCCATGGCACGGCGGTGAAGGAGCCGATCCGCGCGTACGCGGGCTACGCCTCCGCCCCGGACGCGGAGGCGCGCGCGGCGGTCGCGGTGGACGACCTGGAGCGGGCCGGCGGCTTCGACCGCGAGTACCTGCTCGTGGTGACGACGACGGGCAGCGGCTGGGTGGTGCCGGAGTCCGTGGACGCCTTCGAGTACCTGGCGCGCGGTGACTCGGCCATCGTCGCCATGCAGTACTCGCATCTGTGGTCGTGGCTCTCCGTCCTGGTGGATCAGGAGCGGGCCCGGGAGTCGGGCAGGGCGCTCTTCGACGAAGTGTATGAACGCTGGTCGCGGCGTCCTCCGGCGCGGCGCCCCAAGCTGCTGGTGTTTGGAGAGAGCCTGGGCTCCTACGGCGGAGAGACGGCGTTCAGCGGCGAGCGGGACCTGGCCAACCGCGCCGACGGGGTCCTCTTCGTCGGGCCGCCGAACTTCAACACCCTGTATCGCGCCTTCACCGACCACCGCGACGCGGGCAGCCCGGAGGTGGAGCCCGTCTACAGAAGCGGCCGCATCGTCCGCTTCAGCCGCCGGCCGGGGAGCGATATCCCGCCCGCGTCCGAGCCCTGGGGGGACTCGCGCGTGCTGTACCTGCTGCACCCCTCCGACCCCATCACCTGGTGGAGCCCCCGGCTCCTGGTGCACCGGCCGGACTGGCTGCGCGAGCCCCGGGGCGCGGACGTCCTGGGCCAGATGGTGTGGATCCCCTTCGTCACGTTCTGGCAGGTGACCGCGGACCTTCCCCTGGGGATGGAGGTCCCCGCCGGATACGGCCACGTCTACACCGGCGAGCACGTGGACGGCTGGGTCGCGCTCCTGCGGCCCGAAGGCTGGAGCGCGGACCAGACGGCCCGGCTGCGCCAGCTCCTCCTCGCGAGGGATGCTTCGAACCGTGGATAGCTGGTGGCGCAACGACCCTGCGGCGCCCCCTGTCTTCCGGTGATTCGTCAATGAATACGATTACTTAGGTTCACTCGACAGGGTCCCACCACCGCTCCTGGCGCCCGGGGGGCCCTCCCGCGTCATGGCCCCTCTGCTCCGAGGAGGCTCCCCGCTTGCCCTGAAATCACGTATAGGCCTCCGCACATTTTCGCGCGGCACGCGAGCGCCCCGCAGGGCGAGCGGTCAGTGACCCCCGGGACTGCTCTGGAGGAACGGATGGAGTTGTCGAGTCTCGAATCGGATTTCTGGGCAATCGCACCAGGCGTGATTGGCGCCGTGGGCCTGCTCTTCGCTGCGTTCTTCTACTTCCGCGTCAAGGGCCTGCCCGAAGGTGACGCGACGATGAACCGCATCGCGGGCTACATCCGCGAAGGCGCGATGGCGTTCCTCGTCCGCGAATACAAGGTGCTCGCGGTCTACTGCGTGGTCGTCGCCATCGTCATCGGCCTGGCGCTGGGCCCGGTCGCGAGCGCGAGCTTCGTGGCGGGCGCGTTCCTGTCGCTGCTCGCGGGCTACATCGGCATGAAGGCCGCCACGTTCGCGAACGTGCGCACCGCGCAGGCCGCGCGCACCGGCTCCAAGCCGAACGCGCTGCTGGTCGCGCTGGACGGTGGCGCCGTGATGGGTCTGGCCGTCGCCGGCCTGGGCCTCATCGGCATGGGCGTCCTCTACTACGCGTTCCGCGGGAGCGCGGAGCTGTCCCCCATCCTCCACTCGTTCGCCGTGGGCGCCAGCTCCATCGCGCTCTTCGCGCGCGTGGGCGGCGGCATCTACACCAAGGCCGCGGACGTGGGCTCCGACATCGCCGGCAAGGTCATCGAGAACATCCCCGAGGACGACCCGCGCAACCCCGGCGTCATCGCCGACAACGTGGGTGACAACGTGGGCGACGTGGCCGGCATGGGCGCGGACATCTACGAGTCCATGGTCGCCGCCATCGTCGCCGCCATGGCCATCGCGCTGACCGCCAACTCGACGCAGCTGTCCCGCCTGCTGGTGGACACGAACGCGACGGGCAACGCGAAGCTGGCCGGCGTCATCCTGCCGCTGGTGCTGTCCGCCATCGGCCTGGTGGTCAGCCTGGTGAGCATCTTCATCGCCCGCGCGCTCAAGCACATGAACCCCGCGCAGGTGCTGCGCAGCGCGCTCATCATGCCCCCCGTCATCCTGGTGGGCCTGTCCTTCGTGCTGATGAACGTGTTCGGCCTGTCCCAGAACATCACGTTGGCGCTGGCGGCGGGCGCGTTCGGCGGCGCCATCATCGGCCTCGTCACGGACTACTACACGTCGTCCACGCCGGTGCAGCGCATCGCGGAGTCCTCCATCACGGGCGCGGGCACCAACCTCATCCGCGGCCTCGCGGTCGGCATGGAGAGCGTGGGCATCTCCATGGCCACCATCGCGCTGGTGGCGTACATCGCGGACCGCGCGCTGGGCCTGTACGGCATCGCGCTGTCGGCGGTGGGCATGCTGGGCGGCACGGCCGTCGTCATGACGGTGGACGCGTACGGCCCCATCTCCGACAACGCGGGCGGCATCTCCGAGATGTCCGGCCTGGGCCCGGACGTGCGCGCCATCACCGACGAGCTGGACGCGGTGGGCAACACCACGGCCGCCATCGGCAAGGGCTTCGCCATCGGCTCCGCGACCCTCACGGTCATCGCGCTCTTCTCCGCGTTCAACCTGGAGGTCAACCACACCCGCGTGGCCAACGGCCTGGCGGAGATGAGCCTGGAGCTGACCAACCCGAACGTCATCGTGGGCCTGCTCTTGGGCTCCATCCTGCCGTTCCTCGTCGGCGCTTCCACGATGCTCGCGGTGGGCCGCGCGGCGGGCGCCATCGTCGAGGAGATTGGCCGTCAGTTCCGTGAGATTCCGGGCCTGATGGAGCTCAAGGCGGAGCCGGACCCCAAGAAGATCGTCGACATCGCCACCAAGAGCGCCCTGCGCGAGATGATCTTCCCGGGCATCATCGCCATCGTCGCGCCGCCGCTCGTGGGCTACCTGCTGGGCCCCGGCGCGCTGGCGGGCCTGCTGGCCGGTGCGCTCGTCGTCGGTGCCACCATGGCGCTCTACATGGCCAACGCGGGCGGCGCCTGGGACAACGCCAAGAAGTACATCGAGAAGGGCAAGCTGCCGGGCCACGCCAAGGGCTCGGCGGTCCACAAGGCCGCCGTCGTTGGCGACATGGTGGGCGACCCGTTCAAGGACACGTCCGGTCCCGGCGTGGCCATCCTCATCAAGGTCATGAGCGTCGTGTCGCTGCTCGTGGCCTCGCTCATCGCGCTGCGCTGAGCCGTTGTTCCTGGGGTGCGGCAGCCAGCTTGAAGGCGCCGCACCCTGGGGGCAGGAGGGCGGACACCCGGCCAGGCGACAGCGGCCGGGTCAGGGGCAGTGGGCGAGCGCGTGCTTACACTTTCTGGTGAGCCGCTCGCTCGTGTCCCTCTGAGGGTGAGGTGTCCCATGGTCCTGGAGCTCTCCCAGCAGCAGATCCATCTCCTCCAAGTGTCGCTGGCCGAAAGCATCGATGCGCTGCGTGACGAGGTGGTCCACACCGACACGCGCGACCTGCGCGAGCACCTGAAGGACACGCTCGAACGGCTGCAGGCCATCCAGCGTGAGGTGGAGGCGCAGGCTCGACCGGCCGCCCAGCCATGACGAAACCGCACGGAGGGTAGAGGAAATCGCGCTAAACCGCGATTTCCACTCTGTCTTCCGAGGTTTCGGATGAAGAAGTTCCTGCTGTCCGCCGCCGCGACGCTGGGCCTGACGCTCGCGTCCTCGCCGGCCCACGCCCAGTCCCCCGGCCCCTTCTCTCCCTTCGCGCCGTTCGAGCTGCGGGTGAACTTCCAGCCCGCGAACGCGCCGGTGCCCGCGGGCTTCGTCGCGGACTCCGGGCAGGTGTACGGCAACCGGGGCAATGGCTTCACCTACGGGTGGAACCAGGACAACACCGCCAACACAAGAGATCGCAACAACCCCAACACGCCGTCGCAGGCGTACGACACCCTCATCCGCACGCAGAACGGCGCGAACTACACCTGGGAGCTGGCCGTGCCCAACGGCTACTACGAGGTGCGGCTGGTGGCGGGGGACTCGGACTTCATCGACAGCGAGTACGCCTTCAGCGTCGAGTACTACGGCGACGTGCTGCGCGGGACGCCCACGGCGGATCAGCACTTCTTCGAAGCGGTGAAGCTGGTGGACGTGAGCGATGGCCGGCTCACGGTGCGCAGCAGCAGCCCGGCGGTGAACAACAAGCTCGCGTTCCTGGAGGTGAAGCGGAAGTTCGGCATCGACATCAACTTCCAGCCCGCGTCCAACCCGCCCCTGGAGAACTTCGGCTACCTGCCGGACAACGGGCTCGTCTACGGCGCGCGGCAGTTCGGCTTCACCTACGGCTGGAACGTGGACAACACGGCCAACATGGTGGACGCGGGCCATGACGTGGACATCGTCGCGCAGCGCCACGCGCGCATGCAGCAGGGCGGCGATCGCGTCTGGGAGATCGCCGTGCCCAACGGCGTCTACGAAGTGAGCATGCTGGCCGGAGAGCCCTTCAACTATGTGGGCGCCTACCGCATCCAGGCGGAGGACACGGTGGTGCTCAGCGGCATGCCCACGGGCTACGGCTTCACCACCGGCATCGCGCGCGTCGCGGTGTCGGACGGGCGCCTCACGGTGAAGAGCGCGCCGGGTGCGGGGAACAACCGCATCAACGCCGTCTACATCCGGCAGCAGTAGCGTCAGCGCGGGGCGGGAGTGGTGGGCTTGCCCTCCAGGGGATGGCCCCGGGTGCCGGCGGCCCACTCCTCCCAGACGTTGAAGGACTTCATCTGCGAGCCCAGGTCGGTGTCGCGGATGAGCGCCTCCACCTCCGCGCGGCTCTGGCGGGGCAGCTTCTGCTCCATGGTGGCGAAGCCCCACGCGAGCGCACCCACCACGGCCGCGTTGGCGCGCAGGGTGCGCGCGTCGCACTGTTCGAACTCGTCCGAGCGCGCGTGGTAGTTGGGCCCGTACGTGGCCGGCTCCTGGTTGGCGATGAGGTTGGCCACGCCGTGCATCATGAAGTCGAAGTTGTCGGTGCCCACCACCGGCACGTCCACCTGGGTGAAGGGCCCCAGGCCCGCCACGGGCTTGAGCGCGGCGTCCACCAGCGGCACCAGGGCGGGCCGGCCGTTCGTGTAGAAGCCGGTGATGCGCCCGCAGCCGATGTCCACCGACAGCGCCATCGTGTGCTGGTTCAACTCCGCCGCGTGCGAGCGCGTGTAGCCCGCGGAGCCGTACATGCCCTGCTCCTCGCCGTTCCACAGCGCGAAGCGCAGGGTGCGCGCGGGCTTCAGGCCCAGGCGCTGCATCTGCCGCGCGAGGTCCAGGAGCATCGCGACGTTGGCGCCGTTGTCGAGCGCGCCGCCGCCCAGGTCCCAGCTGTCCAGGTGCGCGCCCAGCACGACGACCTCGTCCGGGTGCGTGGTGCCGCGCAGCTCCCCGATGACGTTGCGCGACTCGTAGGGGCCGCCTGTCTTCAGGTCCAACGCCGCGGTGAGGCTCAGGGCCTTGCCCGCGCGCAGCAGCCGCAGCGCGCGCTTCGCGCCGTCGCGCTCCATCACCATCATGGGGCGGGTGTTCCGGGGGCCCACGGAGACGCTGTGCCGGTACAGCTGGTTGCCCGGACGGCTGCCCATGTAGACGACGCCGGCCACGCCCGCGGCGAACGCGCGGGACTCGATGGCGGTGGCCTCGTCGTACTCGCGAAAGAGGCCGTCCACGTCCTTGAGTTCGTCCGTCTCCACCAGCAGGAACGCGCCCTTCGCCTTCGCGCCCAACCGCTGGAGATCCGCCCCGGTGCCGCGGCCCGCGTCCACCAGCGGCGCGGTGAGGCCGGCCTTGGGCGTGGCGGTGGAGAAGGGCATCGCGGCCACGCGCGGGGCGAAGCGCACGCCCGGGCCCTGCACGGAGGCCGTAGCGCCGCGCTCCAGCCACAGCGCCGGCATGGGGAAGGCCTCCGTGCGCGCCGGCACTCCGGCGGCGCGGAAGCGCGCCAGCGCCCACTCCACGGAGCGGCTGTTGGCCTCGGAGCCCGTGGCCCTGCCGCCCACCTCGTCCACCAGGGAGCGCAGGTCGTCGAGCATGGGCGTTCCGCCCAGCAGGCTCCCCACGAGCAGCGCGGCGTCGCGCTCACGCGCGGAAGGCGGGGCCTCCTGGGCACTGGAGGGCGCCGGGAGGGCCAGGGCGAGGGACAGCGCCGCGAGGCGGACGAGCGGACGGGCAGGGGACATGCCGCAAGCATTCCCACCCCGGCCCATCCCCGGCAAGCACGAGCCTTCAGCGCATCTTGAGCACCACGCGGAAGCGGGCCTTGTTGCTCATCATCCGGTCGAAGGCCTCCGCCGCACGGTCCAGGGGGAACACTTCGTTGCGCGAGCGCACCCCGGCCAGCGCGCTGAACTCCATGGTCTCCTGCGAGTCCTGGGGCACGCCGCTGGGCCAGCCCTGGATGCGCGTGCGCTTGCTGATCATGGACAGGCTGCTGACAGGGATGGGCTCCGAGCCCGCGCCCAACAGCAGCAGGGTGCCGTTGCGGCCCAGGCCTCCCAACAGCTCGCCCGCGAGGCTGCTGCTCGACGCGGTCATCATGATGACGCGCGCGCCGCCCAGCTTCTGGAGGGCCTCCGCGGGCTTCTCCTTCTCCGTGTCGATGTATTCGTGCGCGCCCAGCTCCAGCGCCAGGGCCTTCTTGTCCGCCCCGCGCGAGATGGCCACGGTGCGGTAGCCGAACTTGCTGGCGTACTGGATGGCCAGGTGGCCCAGCCCGCCAATGCCTTGCACCGCCACCAGGTCCCCCGGCCGCGCGCCCATGTTGCGCAGGGAGTTGTAGGTGGTGACGCCCGCGCAGAGCAGGGGCGCGGCGTCCTCGGAGGACATGCCCTCCGGGATGCGGGCCAGCGCCTCCTGGGGCGCGACCATGTACTCCGCGTAGCCGCCGTCGTAGCTGATGCCGCAGACCTGCTGCTTCTCGCAGGTGACGAAGTCCCCGCTGCGGCACGCGACACACTGGCCGCAGTGGCCCCCGTGCCAGCCCACGCCGACGTGCTGTCCTTCCTTCCAGGCCGTCACGCCGGAGCCCACGCGGTCGATGCGGCCCACCACCTCGTGGCCCGGCACGCGCGGGTACTGGATGGGCATCCAGCCTTCCTTGGTGATGGCGTCGCTGTGGCAGACGCCGCACGCCTCCACCGCGATGCGCACCTGCCCGGGTCCAGGCTCGGGGACCTCGCGCTCCACGGTCTCGAGCGGGCCGCCTGCCTTCTTCACCTGCACGGATTTCATCGTCCTGGCCATGGCGGAGGGATGGGGATGACGCGGTGCGGGCGCACCTGGAGTGAGGAAGAACGCCAGGCCGGTGGGCAAGCGGCCGGGTTGACGCCGGAGGCCTCGCGCTCCGAGGCTGGTGCATCTCTCGCATCACAGGAGTGTGCAGATGACTTCCAGCCGTCCGGCGAAGCTCGCGGTGATTGGCAGTGGTCTCATGGGCAGCGCGCTGGCCCGGGCGTTCGCCGCGGCGGGGCACGACGTCGCGGTCTGGAACCGGACGCCGGCCAAGGCCCGGGCCGTGGGCGGTGGCACCGTCGCCTTCGAGAGCCTGGTGGAGGCCGTCGCCGGGCGGGCGCTCGTGGTCGTCTCGCTGTCCAACTACGCCGCATGGTCGGAGCTGGTCGGCTCACCGGCCATCGCGTCGGCGCTGGCTGGAACGACGGTCGTCCAGCTCACCAGCGGCTCACCGGCGGATGCGCGCGGCGGGCTGGAGTGGGCGAGGGCCCACGGCGTGGACTACCTGGACGCGGCGATCCTCGCCTTTCCCGCGTTCGTGGCCACCGACTACGCGACGGTCTACTACGCCGGGTCGCGCGCCGTGTTCGACCGGCACCAGGAAACCCTCCAGGCCATCGCGAAGACCTCCGTCTACGTCGACGAGAAGATCGGCTCCGCCGCGACGCTCGACTGCGCCATCCTGGAGGCCTTCTACGGCGGCTCGCTGGCGGTCCTCCACGCCGCGGCGATGTGCCAGGCCGAGGGGTTGGACCCCAAGGCCTTCTTCGCCCAGAAGAACTCCTTCCTGGGGTTGATCTCCGTCACCGCCGACGCCGCGCAGGGCATGATCGAGAACAACGACTTCACCGGCCAGCAGTGCAGCCTCAACACCCACGTCGCCGCCCTCGAGCACATCGTCCGGCTGAGCACCGACGCCCGCATCAGCGCGCGCTTCCCCCGGGAGCTGCTGGAGAACTACCGGCGAGCGCTCGGCGCTGGGCTGGGTGA
Source organism: Corallococcus sp. AB049A (assembly GCF_003668885.1). NCBI lineage: Bacteria > Pseudomonadati > Myxococcota > Myxococcia > Myxococcales > Myxococcaceae > Corallococcus > Corallococcus sp. AB049A. The sequence goes on from NZ_RAWL01000007.1 coordinate 29,400, forward strand.
GCAGGAACTGCCCGCCGTGTTCCGCACCCTGAAGCAGGAGTGATTCAGAAGGTCTGGCGCTTCTCCAGTTCGGGAAGCGCCTGGTCCAGGCGCTTCGCCAGCTCCGGCAGCTTGATGGTGGGCACCGCCGGGAAGAGGTGGTGCTCCAGGTGATAGAACATGCTGAACGTGAGCAGGTTCTTCCAGCCGGTGCGCTGGGTCCGCGCGAGCGCCGGGGCATCCTGCGTGTCGTGATGCACGGTCCACACGGCGAAGAAGGCCATCAGGCACTCGCCCAGGGCCATCACCATGACGTGGTAGATGAGGAAGTGAAGCCGCAGGTGGAAGACCCCGGCGACGAAGACCGCGATGGAGGCCAGCTCGAACAGGACGTTCCAGCGGTACTTCCTGTCGCCATGCTGGAGCGTCACCTTGTGGATCAGGAACATGTGCACGGGGCCGTACAGGATGGCCCCGTACCAGGACATGCCCGCTGACTTCCCCTCGTAGTCACCCTCCGCCAGGGTGAACCGGTGATGTCTCAGGTGGTTGAACTTCACCGCGTGGAGCGAGACCACCATCAGCACGCTGTTCAGATACAGCGTGAGCCAGGTCAGGAACCGGTTCGTGCCCAGCGCGCGGTGGAAGCCGTTGTGGACCTGCCTCAGGCCCGTGAGGAAGAAGAAGGCCGAGAAGGGCAGGGCGAGGGCGTAGTGCTCGAAGTACGCCAGCAGCATCGAGAACAAGAACCAGGGAATGGTCAGGTTGTTCTCGATGAGGAGCTCCCTCGTCGAGAGCGTCCTCAAGTCCTTCCACTTCACACCGCGGAGGCGTTCCGGCTGGACCATGCAGTGAAGGATGCCCGAAGAGGGGTGAAACAGCGATGTCGCGCTAACACCCGGGCCTGGCTTTGCTATGCCGCCCCGGCGAATGGACACCGGGAGCGTGGAGAAGAGCTGGAACTGCCTCTGCAAGGGGACGGCCGGCACCGCGACCGCGCAGCTCGAGGAGATTGGCGTGGACCTCAACGCCCTGAAGACGGACGGGTGGCCCTGCGTCCAGGGGGACTTCGACAAGGACGGCCAGCCGGACTACGCCTTCCCGGGCAAGGGCTACTCGTGCAACGGCTCCGTGCCGGTGCGGGTGCTCTTCACGAAGGACGGGAAGGTGCGGGAGGTGAGCGCCCTCCCGCGTCAGGTGAGCTGCCTGCAGCTCTACGGCATCCGCTCCAAGCCGGGCCCCTACGGCGTGCCCAGGACGGCGCGCCAGGGGCTGGTCGACTGGGGCGAGGGCAACGCCACCTGGGTCTACCTCTTCAACGGAAAGAAGTGGCGGGCCTCCAGCCACTTCTCCGAGTAGGCACTCCTACTTGCCCGTCTTCTTCCCGACGGCGGGCTTCACGGCGGCCGGCTTCGCGGGAGCCCCCTTCACGGGCGTCGCCTTCGCGGGCGCCGCCTTCGCGATGGCGGGGTTGCGCTTCGCCGCCAGCTCCGGAATCAGCAGCAGCTCGATGCGGCGGTTGCGCGCGCGGCCCTGCGGTGAGGCATTGGCCGCCAGGGGCCGCGTGTCGCCGTAGCCGGCCGCGAGCATGCGCTTCGCGGGCACGCCGCCCTTCTCCTGGAGGAAGCGCACCACGTTGACGGCGCGCGCGACGGACAGCTCCCAGTTGGTGGGGAAGGTGGCCTGGAGCTTCTGCGTGGGCGGCGAGTCGTCCGTGTGGCCCGACACCTGGATGAGCTTGTCATCCACCTTGGACAGCACGCCGCCCAGCCGGGTGAGGACCTCCTGGCCGCGCGAGCTGATGCTGGCGTCGCCCGAATCGAAGAGGACCTTGTCCACCAGGTCCACCTGGAGGCGGCCGCCGTCCTGCGACAGGCGGATGGCGCCCTCGGCGATCTCCTTCTTCAGCTTGTCCTGAAGGTCCTCGTAGGTGGCCTTGAGCCGCGCCAGCTCCGCCTCCTGCTCCTGCACTGTCTGGCTGAGCTGTTCCTTCTCCGTGTTGAGCTGCTCCTTCTCCGTGGACAGCTTCGCGTGCTCCGCCTCCAGCGCGGCCAGCTTCGCCTCCAGCTGTTGCTTCGCGGCCTCCGCCTCACTGGCCTTCGCCGTGGCCGAGGCCGCCTCCGCGTCCGCGCGCGTCGTGCTGCGATGCGACAGGTAGAGCACCAGCCCCGCGAGCGCCGCCACCAATCCTGTCACCAGCCAGGGGACCCAGGCCCTTCCACGTTCCGTCTCCATGTCGCGACCTCCAGGGTGCAATGGATGGAGGGCACGCTAGTGAAGGGCCCCGGGTGCGCTTCAAGGCGACCCGGGTGCGTGAAGGTGTCTGGAGGTGCATTCTTCCAGCGTCAGTACATGGAACAGACGATGCCGACGCAGTCGGCCACGCCGTTGTCCCGCGCCACGTTCCCGCCGCCGTTGATGGCGGTGGGCGCGTAGATGCCGATGCCCGCGTTGCCCAGGGCGACGTTGTTGATCAGCGTGGGCGTGCTGGGCGGCAGGACGCGCAGGCCGTCGTTGCCGCTGCGCAGGAACTGGTTGCCCCGGACGATGCCCGTGAGCGGAGTGGGGACGGCCGCGGGAAGGTCGGCCAGGCTCAGGCCCTCCGCGTTGTCATGGAAGGTATTGCCGTCGATGTAGACCGTCTCGGCCTGCACCTCGAGCCCCTCGCCATTGCTGACGGCCAGGGTGTCCACCATCTCCAGCCGGGTCGTCTGCCAGATGGGCCAGGCGGTGGGCGCGAACGAGGCGTTGTTCGCGAGGAGTGAGTTCTCGAACCGCATGTTGTTGCAGGTGTAGGGACCGCCGAAGTCGAACTGCATCCTGCCCACGGCATCGTTCCACGCGAGCGTGCTCCCCCGGACACGGAAGGCCCCCCCGAAGCAATGGATGACGACTCCATTGGACGTGAAGGTGGAGTCGAGCACGTCGATGTTGTGGAAGTCCGCGATCATCGCGGTCGCGTTGTGGGTGAAGACGGAGGAGCGCACGTCGAAGTTGCCATCGGACGCATCGAACGCGCTGCTCAACCCCTGGCCGTTCCCGCTCAGACGTGAGTTCGTGATGAGGAAGTTCCCATACGAGGCCTGGTCGTAGACGCCGATGTTGTTGTCGAGGAGCGCGAGCTCATGCAGCCGCACGTACAACGTGCCCGCATTGAACGTGGTGGTGATGCCGCTGCCGAATCCACGGATGGTGCCATTGCGCACCATCCGGCCCCTCGCGATCACGACGCCCTGCGACTCGTCGTTCGCCGGGCCAGTGCGGCGGATGGTGTAGCCGCCCAGGTCCAGGACGATGTCCGCGCCGTCGAGCTGGAGCGCGAAGGGCGCCGAGCTGGGGCAGTTGAGGTCATGCGTCAGACGCGTGTGGGTGGTGAGGGTGTCACCGCAATGGACGGTGGCTCCGGCGGTGAACGTGACTTCGCCCTCCGCATCGGAAGGGACCGTGCCACGGGCCTGGACGTCCTGCGCTCCCGTGAGCAAGGTGCTGACGGCCAGGGCCAGGGTGAATCCACGCATCTGCTTCATGTTGCCTCCTCGGGCCGGAGACGTCCGGCCACCGGCGCCAGAGGTAGGCACGGGGCTCCAGACCGCTTCCCGTCCAGCGGTGTCAGCGCGCGGCCCGGAGTGCGACAGCGTGGCGGCGCCCAAGGGTGGGTAGGAGCCCCGGCGGTTACTTCAGCGTCGACGTGTCGATGACGAACCGGTACCGGACGTCGGAGGCCAGCACGCGCTCGTAGGCGTCGTTGATCTTGCTCGCGGGGATGACCTCGATGTCCGCGCCGATGTGGTGCCTGGCGCAGAAGTCGAGCATCTCCTGCGTCTGCGGGATGCCGCCGATGAGCGAGCCGGTGAACGTGCGGCGGGGCATGAAGAGCGAGAACACGTTGAGGGACAGCGGCTCCGGAGGCGCGCCCACGTTGACCAGCGCGCCGTCCAGGGCGAGCAGGGACAGGTAGGCGTCCACGTCGATCTTCGCGCTCACCGTGTTCACGATGAGGTCGAACGTGCCCGCGAGCTTCTTGAACGTCTCCGGGTCCTTCGTGGCGTAGTAGTGGTGCGCGCCCAGGCGCAGGCCCTCCTCCTTCTTGCTCAGCGACTGGGACAGGACGGTGACCTCCGCGCCCATCGCGCGAGCGAACTTCACGCCCATGTGCCCCAGGCCGCCCAGGCCCACGATGGCCACCTTCTTGCCGGGGCCCGCGCCCCAGCGGCGCAGCGGCGAGTACGTGGTGATGCCCGCGCACAAGAGCGGCGCGGCGGCGTCCAGCGGGATGCCTTCCGGAATCTTGAGGACGAAGTCCTCGGTCACGACGATGTGCGTGGAGTAGCCGCCCTGGGTGACCTGCCCGTCCCGGCCGGTGGCGCCGTAGGTGCCGACCATGCCCTTGAGGCAGTGCTGCTCCTCGCCCTTGCGGCAGGACGAGCAGTCGCCGCAGGAGTCCACCATGCAGCCCACGCCGACGCGGTCTCCGACGGCGTGCTTCTTCACCTGGGAACCGACGCCGGTGACGATGCCGGCGATCTCATGGCCGGGGACCAGGGGGTAGGCCTGCTCGCCCCACTCGCCGCGGACGGTGTGGATGTCGGAGTGGCAGATGCCGCAGAACTTGATCTCGATGAGGACGTCGCGAGGACCCAGTTCCCGGCGCTGGAGGGTCAGGGGACCGAGCGGGGACTTCGCGGAGGTGGCGGCGTAGGCGTTGGCGTTGGGCATGTGTCTTCTCTCTCCAGGAGTCTTGGGGGCCGGTGGGCCCCGTTCACGGACTGAGAGATACGCGCCAGGGCCCGGGAGGACTACGCGGAGAACGCCAACAGCCTTTTAACGGGGGCTTAACAGTGGTTTCGGGTACGGTCCTCGCGCATGACTACGGCGCCTTTCACGCAGCTGCAGGTCTTCCTCGCCGTGGCCCGGCTGCGCAGCTTCAGCGGCGCCGCGCGTGAGCTGGGCGTCTCCACGGCGGCGGTGAGCCAGGCCGTGCGGCAGCTGGAGGAGCAGCTGCGCGTGGTGCTGCTCACCCGCACCACCCGCAGCGTGGCCCTGACGGACGTAGGCCGCCGGCTCGTGGAGGGAGCAGGCCCGGCGGTCGGCCAGACGCTGGCCACGCTCCGCGAGGTGGCGGCCCAACCGGGTGAGGCCGTGGGCCGGATCCGCCTGACGGTGCTGACGGCGGCGGTGCCCTACGTCATCACGCCCGTGGTGCCGGCCTTCCGCGCGCGCCATCCGCGCGTGGAGGTGGAGGTCGTCATCGAGGATCGCTTCGTGGACATCGTCGAGGAGGGCTACGACGCGGGCGTTCGCCTGAGCGAGTCCATCCAGCGCGACATGGTGCAGGTGCGCCTCACGGACGCGTTCCGCTTCGTGGTGGTGGGGTCGCCCGGCTACCTCAAGCGCCACGGCACGCCCCAGCGTCCCGAGGACCTGCTGAAGCACGAGTGCATCACGTTCCGCTCGCAGACGACCGGGACGCTGTATCCGTGGGAGCTGGAGCGCGGACGCAAGAACTGGCGCGTGCCGGTGCGCGGGGGCGTCGTCAGCAATGACATCCATCTGCCCTCGGCCCTGGCGGAGCAGGGCGTGGGCCTGGCGTATGCCTTCGAGCCGGCGGTGGCGGAGCCGCTGCGCACCGGGAAGCTCGTGCGGGTGCTGGAGGCCTACGCGCCGACGGTCCCGGGGTTCTTCCTCTACTATCCCAGCCGCGCGCAGCGTTCCGCGCCACTGCGGCTCTTCGTCGAAGCGGCCCGGGAGCTGGCGCTGAAGTCCTTGTGAAGAGGTGCTCGGGGCGGCTGTCCAGGCCCTCCTGCTTGCCCAGTCTGCGCTTCTGCATCGTGTTCTCTCCTGTCGCTCTCTTGCGGGGAGAGATGTTGAACGCAGCTTCGTGGGGTCAAGCCCGCGAAGGCCGCAGGGCGTCCGCCAGCGCTTCGAGCGCACGCTCCTGCTGGGAGGACAGCCGCACCCCTGGCCGCGCCTGCCGCACCCGCGCGAGCGCCGTCTTCGCGTCCGGCGCGTCGCCCCGGGCCACGAGGAGCGCGGCGGCGATCATCCCCGTGCGCCCATGTCCCTGCGCGCAGTGGACGTACAGCGGGCCGGGGAGGGTGGCCAGTTCACGGAGGACCGGAGCCACGTGCTCCACGGGCAACGTCGACGCGTCCAGGATGGGCAGGGACACGTACCGGCAGGCGCCACGGATGGCTTCCGGCTCGATGAACTCGGAGGTCAGGTCGAGCACGGCGGTGACGCCTTCGGGCAGCTCACCCGGGAGCAGCCGGCGCCCCACCAGGACTCCGGGCACCACTTCGTCAAAGACACGCTCCCGTGAGCCGCGCCGCGCCAGATGCCACGTCCCCCACGTGAGCAGCAGGTAGGGCAGGAGCGCGAGCACCGCCCACGGACGCATTCGTCCGTCGGGTTGCTTGCCAAAGGCCCGTGCGCCCGCTCCGGCATACGCGAGCGCCAGGAGGGCGAAGCTCAGCGCGGGCCACAGCAGCAGCCAGCCAACGCCTTGGATCCGCTGTGCGAGGAAGGCGAGGAGCGCCGCCGCGGTGGTGAAGACGAACGTGTATTTCATTTCAGTCCACGCGGACCAGGACGCCGTCCCCGTGCTCCGCGGCCGTGACGTGGAAGGCGCGGAAGAGGACGAAGTGCTCGCGGAGCCACTGCCAGGCTTCTTCGATGCCGTCCTCGCGCGGGCACTTGTAGACGCCTGCCTCGCGCAGGTTCGCGAAGGTGAAGTGCTCGCGAAGGGCGTCGAACCGCACGGCCTCCAGCATCCGGGCGATCCGCTCCACCGTCTCCGGCCGCGTATAGCGCAGGGGCACGCCCTGTCCCGCCACCACATGCGGAGCGATCTCCGCCTCACCGCGAATCGCGATGCCAGCCAGGGAGTCGTCCTCCTCTCCCGGTTCATTCCTGCGACGGTCGGACAGGACGAAGTGCAGGTGGTCCCATCGCCGGCCGAGATCCACCTGTTGTGTCGCCAGATCGGGGCGGGCGCGCAGCAGCTCCTTCACGGCCTCCAGGAGCTGAAGCTCATCGGTCTCCGGGGCACCCGGGGACAGACTTTCCTCACGTGGCTCGCGGAGCAGCCGGGGGACGGACGACAGCCATCCGCCCACGCCAATGTTCCGCCGCGCCAGTTCCAGCAGGGAGGAGCCGCCGGGAAGGGCCTGGTAGGTCGCATCAAGTCCCATGGGCCCGTCCTAGCAGCTCCGCTGCCATCCGTTCATCCAGCCCGCGCGGTCACCGGTTCCGCAGCCGTGGCCCTCCGCGTGTTGGCTTCAATGGCGACCTGGCACAACGCCACCTGCGCCTGGAGCTGAAGGGAGAAGGCCCGGGCCCGGCCGAACATGACGCCGCTCAGCGCCACCACCAGCCCACCCACCAGGACGAAGGCGCCCTGGGCGTTCATGGCGCTCGCCCCAATCGCGCCCCCGATGAAGCCGATGACACCCCACGCGAAGATGATGCCCGAGGCCCGGTTGTACAGCGCCTGCGTGTGCTTCGTGATGATGCTGGGATCGTACTGAACCGCCATGTCGTGCTACCTGCGGCGCATCGGACAAGCCCACCGTGGCCTGCACTTCCTCACGCGCAGTGGGATGCAGTGGTTCTGGGACAACTACGCGCCGGACTCCACCCTCCGCACGGAGGCCACGGTCAGCCCCCTGCGCGCGACCGACGCACAGCTGCAAGGCCTGCCGCCCGCGTTGATCCTCAACGGCGAATGCGACGTGCTCCGCGACGAGGGCCAGGCCTACGCGCGCAGACTGGTGGACGCGGGCGTCCCGGCGCTGGCCGTCCAGTACGCGGGGATGATCCATGACTTCGTGATGCTGGATCCGCTGGCGGACTCACTCGCCGCGCGCAATGCCATCACCCAGGCCTGCCTGACGCTGTCGGAGGCGCTGGGCACGCGGCGGCAGGCGGAAGCCGCGCTCACGTCCCAGCCCGCGCAGGTCCGCGAGCGGGAGAGCGCGCGTCACTGACCCGCGCCCGCATCCAGCCACGCGGCCAGCACGTCCGCGTGGCACGGGCCCGGCTTGCACCAGCAGCCCAGCCGCTTGCCTTTCAACGTGCGCACGTCCCGCAGGAAGTCCGCGTCATGCCGCGTGCGCAATTCCAGATACCAGCGGAAGGATTCAAAGGCATCCGGGCCGGGCGCCATGCGCCGCTGGGCCTCGTCGCGGATGCTCGCGGCTTCGTCCCCGGGCAGCCTGGCCAGCCACGGTTCGAAGTACGTGCGAATCATTGCCTTCCAGGTCTTCACGCCCCCGGGCTTGAACGGGTTGCCGAAGCGGCCCGGCACGGGGTTGAGCGGCCCTGGCTTCGCCCAGGCTCGAAAGGCGCGGCCCACGTACACCTCACAGGCGTCGTGGACGTGCACCGCGGTGGTTCGGGGTTCGGACATGGCGGGTGCATCGTTAACAGCTGCACCCGCCAGACGCCGTGAGGGATGCCCGGCCCGTCAGCAGGCAGGGGTCACCAGGGATCGATGCCCTGCTTCTCGTGCGGGGTCGGCGTGTACGTGGACTTGAACCCGGAGGCCGCGGCGTTGAGCCCCGAGCCCAGCGCCTCCACCGCGCCCTGCTTGAACTGGCCCTTGCTGATGCTCACGAAGGCGTCGCGGCCGAAGTTCAGCGCCTCGCGCTGGTGCGCGTTGACCTCGCTGCGCGCGCCCGTCTCCACCTTCTTGACGTTGTCGATGACGCTGTTCCTGGACCGGTCCGAGATGCCGATGTTGCCCCTGTCGAGGATCTGGTTCACGCCGCTGACCGCGTGGCTGTAGTCGCTCGTCTTGCCCTGCGTCGTCTTGTCGATGTCGAGGCGGGCGGGGTTCTTGAAAGTGTGGTTGCTGGTGACCTTGAACATGGGTGTCCTCGTGGGGGCGGCGGCCCGTGGGCCTCGCCCGCGGCAGGTGCTGCGTTGAAATGATTGTCGGGGCGTGTGCGCAGGAGTTTCCTGAGGACTTTCATTGGCCCACGTATACGTCATTTGTCGTATGCCGGCCTTCGCGGGGGCCGCCGCAGTGGCAAGGCCTGACGGAAGCCGCTACGAACGCGGCCGCTTCCTCCCACCCCCCGCGGACATGATCGCCAACCTCCACGACGCCGACATTCCGAAGCCCGTGCTCGAAGTCATCACCCGCCTGCGCGAGCTGGGCCACCCCACGTACCTGGTGGGCGGCTGCGTGCGGGACATGGTCCGCAAGGTCCACCCGAAGGACTTCGACGTGGCCACCAGCGCGCTGCCGGAAGAGGTGCAGCGCGCCTTCCGCAAGGTCATCCCCACCGGCATCCAGCACGGCACCGTCACCGTCGTCACCGGCGGCAACCACGTGGAGGTGACGACGTTCCGTTCGGAAGGGGACTATCTGGACGGACGGCGCCCCAGCTCCGTGTCCTTCGAGCGCGACATCGTGAAGGACCTGTCGCGGCGCGACTTCACCATCAACGCCATGGCGTACAACCCGCTCGACCGCGAGCTGGTGGATCCCTTCGGCGGGCAGGTGGACCTGGCCGCGAAGCTGATCCGCTGCGTGGGCTCCGCGCTGGAGCGCTTCTCCGAGGACGGCCTGCGCCCCCTGCGCGCCGTGCGCTTCGCCGCCGTGCTGGGCTTCACCCTGGACCCGGAGACGCGCGACGCCATCCCCGCGACCCTGGCCGTGTTCCGCAAGGTCGCGCTGGAGCGCGTGCGCGAGGAGCTGCTCAAGCTGCTCCTGTCCCCGCGCGCGGAGACGGGGCTGCACCTGCTGGCGGACACGGGGCTGATGGAGTGCTTCCTTCCGGAGGTGGCCCATGCGGACGCGGAGAGCGTCCGGCTCGCCCGCGCCGCCGTGCAGGCCGCGCCGCTGGACGCGGACCTGCGGGTGGCCACGCTGCTGGCGGACATCGACACCGCGACGCAGGCGAAGGAGCTGTGCCTGCGCCTGAAGTTCCCCAACAAGTCCGCCGACCTCATCGGGCTGCTCGTCGAGCACGCGAAGCTGGAGACGCGCGTGGACGACGCGGACCCGGCGCTGCGCCGGCTGCTCGCCCGCATTGGGCTGGTGAACCTGCCCGCGCTGCTCGCCGTGGCGAAGGCCCGCGTCCAGGCCCGGGCCCCGGAGCGGCTGCCCGCGGTGGAGGCGCTGGCCTCACGGCTGGAGGCGCTGGCCGCGGCGAAGCCCCCGCTGTCCGCCAAGGAGCTGGCGCTCAGCGGGGGCGACATCATGAAGACGCTGGGCATCGGCCCCTCGCCGAAGGTGGGCGAGGCGACCCGGTACCTTGTCGAATCCGTGCTCGACGACCCGTCGCTGAACACCGCGGACGCGCTCCGCGCCCTGCTCACGGCCTGGGCGGCGCGCGGTTCATGACACGGGGGCCTCCTCCCGGCCGGAGGGCAGGGGAGGGGGCCTGGAGCGCCTCCGGCCGTGCGTCGCGGCCTGGGGGCGTGTAGGAAGGAGCCCCATGCGAGTCGTCGTTGCGATGAGTGGCGGAGTGGATTCCTCGGCCGCCGCCGCCCTGCTCAAGGAGCAGGGCCACGAGGTCATCGGCATCACCCTGCGCGTCTGGTCCTACGAGGGCGCCGCGAAGTGCGGCAGCTGCTGCAGTCCGGACGACATCGACGACGCCCGCGCGGTGGCCCAGACGCTGGGCATCCCGTTCTACGTGGCCAACGCCGAGGAGATCTTCCAGGACCGGGTCGTCAACCCGTTCGTCCAGTCGTACCTGGGCGGCAAGACGCCCATCCCCTGCGTCAGCTGCAACCGCGACGTGAAGTTCAACTTCCTCCTCAAGCGCGCGCGCGCCCTGGGCGCCCGGCTGGCCACGGGCCACTACGCCCAGGTGGAGGAGGTGGACGGCCGCTTCCACCTGCGCCGCGCCGTGGACGCCGCCAAGGACCAGAGCTACTTCCTCTTCACCCTGGGCCAGGAGGAGCTGAAGGACGTCCTCTTCCCGGTGGGCCACCTCACCAAGGCGGAGGTGCGCGCCGTCGCCGAGCGCCACCAGCTGCCCACCACCCACAAGCCGGAGAGCATGGAGATCTGCTTCGTGCCCGACGGCGACTACGCCGGGTTCGTGGAGAAGGTCGCCGGCCCGCAGCCGTCCGGCGAGGTCGTGGATCCCGACGGCAACGTGCTGGGCACGCACAACGGCATCCACCGCTTCACCGTGGGTCAGCGCAAGGGACTCAACCTGGGTGGCGGCGAGGTGCGCTACGTGCAGCGCCTGGAGCCGGAGACGAACCGCGTCGTCGTGGGGCCCGCGGAGGGCACCGGCCGCGCGCAGTTCGGCCTGCTCCAGCCGCACTGGGTGGACGGGCCGCCTCCGCCGGAGCAGTCCGTGGAGGTCCGCATCCGGCACCGCCACGCGGGCGCCCCGGGGCGGATCCACATCTCGCAGCACGGGCTGGTGTCCGTGAAGCTCGACGCGCCCGCGCGCGCCGTCACGCCGGGGCAGGCCGCGGTCGTCTACGACAGGGACCGCGTGCTCGGCGGCGGGTGGATCGTCTGAGCCGACCTGTCGCGTCCCGCGCCGGACTTCCGGCCTCGGACGCGATGGATCTCCAGGGGCTCCGCGAATTTGACCCGCCTGGGGGTGGGGCGTAGCTTGCGCGCACGCTGTCGCTACAGGCCGTTACACGGCCGTGAGCGCGCCACTTGAGGTCTGCCCCGCCATGCGTGACGCCCACCGGATGAAGGAGAAGTTCGACGTCTCGCTGGATAACCGGCAGATCGTCAGCCTGTTGATCGCCGGCATCGTCGTGATGGGCGCCGTGTTCGTGCTGGGCGTGGTGGTGGGCAAGAAGCTCGCGGGCGACGCGCAGACGGCCGCCGCGCCGGACCTGCTCTCCGCGCTGGACGCCAACGCGCAGGTCCTCAACGACGCGCGCCAGGAGCCGCCGCTCACCTTCCCGGACGAGCTGACCCGCAAGACGGGCTCGGAGCCCCTGCCGCCGCTGCCCAAGGTCGCCGCGAAGCCGGAGGCCCCCAAGGCCGCCGCCGCCGCGAAGCCCGAGGTGAAGCCGGAGACGAAGCCCGCGGAGGCCCCCAAGGTCGCCGCGAAGCCCGCCGCCCTGGCCCCCACGCCGGACCCCGACACGGGCGAGCTGCCCGCGATGGACTCCGCGGAGGAGGACGCCATCGCGAACGGCAAGCCGCTGTCGAAGCCCGAAGCGAAGCCGGAGCCGAAGCCCGCGGAGCCCGCCAAGGTCGCCGCCGCGAAGCCGGAGCCCAAGGTGGTGGAGCCGGTGAAGGGAAAGGTGGAGGAGACGCCCGTCGCCACCCGGACCGCCGTGCGTGACGGAGGCATGAAGGAGGCCATCGCCCGGGCGCAGGCGCTGCCCGCGGAGCCGCCGCGTCCGTCGGAGGCCGTGAAGGGTGGGGCGTTCACGCTCCAGCTCTCCGCCTTCCAGAGCCGCCAGGACGCCGACCGGTTCGCCGCGCGGTTGCGAGACCGGGGCTATGCCCCGTATATCCTGGCGGCGGAGGTGCCCGGAAAGGGCACCTGGTACCGCGTCCGGATGGGCAGCTTCGCCAGCAAGGAAGCCGCGGGCCGGTACCTGACGGACTTCAAGCGCGAGACCCAGCTCGACGCGTACGTGGCCGGCACGAACTAGCGCTGCTGGGCAAGGAAGAGACGAAGCAAATGACGACGACGAAGCGGGTGGAGAAGCCCTGGGGTCACGAGCTCATCTGGGCCCACACGGAGCGCTACGTGGGCAAGCTCCTGCACGTGAAGGCCGGCCACAAGCTGAGCCTCCAGTTCCACAACGTCAAGGACGAGACCATCCACGTCCAGAGCGGCAAGCTCCTCTTCGTCGTCGACGAGGGCCAGGGCCTCATCGAGAAGGAGATGAACCCCGGTGAGAGCTACCACATCAAGCCGCTGACCAAGCACCGCATGGTCGCCATCACCGACTGCGACATCCTCGAGGTCAGCACCCCCGAGCTGAATGACGTGGTCCGCCTGGAGGACTCCTACGGGCGCACGGGCACCAGCGCTCCGTAGTCGCTAGAAGCCGTACCCGCCCGCCGGCGCGCCCTCGAAGGTGCGCCGGCCCGCGCTCCCGGCATCACTCCCTGGACTTCGCCCCGGGCGCCGGGTTGCGGGTCCACTGGTCCACGGTGCCGTCACCGTCCAGGTCCTCGCCAATGCGGTCCACCTGGCCGTTCTCCCAGTACTCCCAGTAGTCCACGCGGCCGTCGTGGTTCGCGTCACGCTCCTTCCGCACGAGCGTGTCGTTCTCGTAGAAGAGCCACGAGTCCGCCTTCCCATCGCCGTCCAGGTCGCGCTCGCCCTTGGTGCGCTTGCCCTCGGCGTAGTGGTACGTGGCGTCCACCTTGCCGTCGTAGTCCAGGTCCATGACTTCGCGGACCTTCGCGCCCTGCGGATCCAGGTACTGGGTGACGTCCACACGGCCGTCCCAGTTCAGGTCCAGCTCCTTGCGCACCAGCACGTCCTTGAGCCGGTACTCCCAGACGTCCGTCTGGCCGTCGCCGTTGGCGTCCAGCTCCGTGACGGTCTCCCCGGGGTCCTGCTTCCCCCGGACGGCTTCCGCCTCGGGGCGCTTGCGCACCGTGTCAGAGCCCTCCGAGGCCTTCTGGCTCGCGCAGCCCGTGAGCGCGCCTGCCACCAGGAAGCCCAGGAAAATCAAGCGGTTGCTAGAAGCCAAGGTGCCTCCCAAGCAGGTGGGGCGCCATGTTCGCGCCGCTTCCACTCCGTGCTTCGCAGGCCACGTCATTCCATATATTTTCACGTATCGCCATGGCCCGAAAGAAAGTCAGCACCACCATCTACATCACTCCGGAGCAGAACGAACTGCTCAAGGCGCTGAACCAGAAGACGAAGGTGCCCGTGGCCGAATACATCCGGCAGGGCATCGACCTGGTGCTGGAGAAGTACAAGGCGCAGCTGCCGGGCCAGGCAACCTTCGACGAACTCTCCTGACGAACGAGGCGTGACGTGACGAGCATGCGTGGCAAGCGGGCGGTGGTGTTGGGTGGGGCCGGATTCGTGGGCTCGCACCTGTGTGAGCGGCTGCTGGATGACGGCGCGGAGTCCGTCCTCGCGGTGGACAACCTCATCACCGGAAACGAAGCGAACGTGCGCACGCTCAAGCCGCGCGCGGGCTTCCAGTTCGTGAAGCAGGACATCACGGAGGGGCTGGAGGTGGACGGGCCGGTGGACTTCGTCCTCAACCTCGCCTCGCCGGCGTCGCCCATCGACTACGCGAACCTCCCCATCGAGACGCTGCGCGTGGGCTCCATTGGCACGGAGAACGCGCTGAAGCTGGCGGAGAAGAAGAAGGCCGTGTTCCTCATGGCCTCCACGTCGGAAGTGTACGGCGACCCGCTGGTGCACCCCCAGAAGGAGGATTACTGGGGCAACGTGAATCCCATCGGGCCCCGCTCGGTGTACGACGAGGCCAAGCGCTACTCGGAGGCCATCAGCGCCGCCTACGAGCGCAGCCGCGGCGTGAACGTCCGCATCGTGCGCATCTTCAACACCTACGGCCCGCGCATGCGCCTCAACGACGGCCGCGTGGTGCCCGCCTTCGTGGGCCAGGCGCTCAAGGGCGAGGACTTCAGCGTCTTTGGCGACGGCAGCCAGACGCGCTCCTTCTGCTACGTGAAGGACCTGGTGGACGGCCTGGTGCGGCTCATCCTCTCGGACGTCCGGGGCCCGGTGAACATCGGCAACCCGCGCGAGATGACCATCAAGCAGTTCGCGGAGGCCGTGCGTGAGGCGGCCGGCGGAGGTAGGCAGATCGTCTACCACCCGCTGCCCAAGGATGATCCGAAGCAGCGTCAGCCGGACATCACCCGCGCGCGCACGCTGCTGGGCTGGGAGCCCAAGGTGAAGCTGGAGGATGGTCTGCGGGACACCATCGCCTACTTCCGAGAGGTTGCCGGTCGCCCCTCTGGAGCTTAGGTTGGCCGCGCGCGAGTGAACGCGAGGTAGACGATGGTCCGGCCCCCCTGGCGGCCGGACCTGGGGAGAACGGCGTGAAAGTCCTGGTGACGGGCGGCGCGGGCTTCATCGGCTCGCACGTGTGCGACGAGTTCCTGCGCAATGGCCATGAGGTCATCGCGCTGGACAACCTGCTGAGCGGCAAGAAGGAGAACCTGGATCCGCGCGTGCGGCTGGTCGTGCTCGACATCCGGAGCCCGGAAGCCGCGGAGCTCATCCGCACGGAGAAGCCGCAGGTGCTCTGCCACCTGGCCGCCCAGATGGACGTGCGCAAGAGCGTGGAGGACCCCAGCTTCGACGCGGACGTGAACGTCCGCGGCATGCTCAACCTGCTGGAGGCCTCGCGCCAGTCGGGCGTGAAGAAGGTCATCTTCAGCTCCACCGGCGGCGCCATCTACGGCGAGCAGGACTACTTCCCCGCCCGCGAGGACCACCCGACGCGGCCGGTGTCGCCGTACGGCGTCTCCAAGGCGGCGGGCGAGCTGTACCTGGGCTACTACCGGGCGCAGTACGGCCTGCCGTACGTCGCCCTGCGGTACGCCAACGTGTACGGCCCCCGTCAGAACCCGCACGGCGAAGCGGGCGTGGTGGCCGTGTTCAGCAAGCGCGTCGTCGCGGGGCAGGGCTGCACCATCTTCGGCGAGGGCAAGCAGACGCGTGACTTCGTCTTCGGTCCGGACGTGGCCCGCGCCAACTACCTGGCCGCCCAGAGCGACTACGTGGGCGCCGCCAACATCGGCACCGGCGTGGAGACGGACATCAACCGGCTCTACGAGCTCATCGCGGAGGCCGGCGGCAGCTCGCTGAAGGCCGAGCACGCGCCGGGCAAGCCGGGCGAGCAGCTGCGCTCCTGCATCGACGCGTCCCACGCGAAGAAGGTGCTGGGCTGGGAGCCGTCCGTGCAGCTGGCGGAGGGCCTCAAGCGCACGCTGCACTTCTTCCGTGAGCAGGCCGCGGGCCCCATGCGCGCCCGGGGCTAGCAGGTTTCTCAACGCCGCTGGAGTCCCCCTGGGCGGCAAGCCGGGGGGATTTCGGGGCGTCAGGTGGGTGGAGTGCCCGGCGGGCAGGTGTGCGCCGGTCGTGGATTTTCGGGCGGTTCGGTGTTACCTACGCCCGCTTCGCGACCGACGAGCGCCCTGAACATGCCGGCTGAAAACGCGCACATCCGCAACTTCTGCATCATCGCCCACATCGACCATGGAAAGTCGACGCTGGCCGACCGCCTCCTGGAGAAGACAGGCACGCTGACCAAGCGTGAGGCGCAGGCCCAGTTCCTCGACAACATGGACATCGAGCGAGAGCGGGGCATCACCATCAAGGCCCAGTCCGTGCGGATGACGTACACCGCGAAGGACGGCCAGAACTACGTCCTCAACCTCATCGACACGCCGGGACACGTGGACTTCGCCTACGAGGTGAGCCGCAGCCTCGCCGCGTGCGAGGGCGCGCTGCTCGTCGTGGACGCGACGCAGGGCGTGGAGGCGCAGACGCTCGCCAACGTCTACATGGCGTTGGACCACAACCTGGAAATCATCCCGGTCATCAACAAGATCGACCTGCCCAGCGCGGACGTGGACCGCACGCGCGGGGAGATTGAAGACGTCATCGGCATCGATGCGTCCGTCGCGGTGCCGGCCTCCGCCAAGGAGGGCCTGGGCATCCACGACATCCTGGAGTCGGTGGTCCAGCGCGTGCCGCCGCCGCAGGGTTCGCCCTCCGCGCCGCTCAAGGCGCTCATCTTCGACTCCTGGTACGACAACTACCGGGGCGTGGTGACGCTGGTGCGCGTGCTGGAAGGCACGCTGAAGCTGAAGCAGAAGATCAAGATGTTCAGCAACAACAAGGTCTTCGAGGTGCAGGAGCTGGGCGTGTTCAGCCCGTTCTCGCGCCCGGTGCAGCAGCTGATGGCGGGCGAGGTGGGCGTGCTCGTCGCCAACGTGAAGGAGCTGCAGGACGCGAAGGTCGGCGACACCGTGACGGAGGAGGCGCGCCCCACGGAGACGGCCTTCCCGGGCTTCAAGGAAGTCAAGCCGATGGTGTTCTCCGGCATCTTCCCGGTGGACTCCGCGGACTACGAGAACCTGCGCGACGCGCTGGCGAAGCTGACGCTCAACGACTCCGCCTTCACCTACGAGCCCGAGTCGTCCACGGCGCTGGGGTTCGGCTTCCGCTGCGGCTACCTGGGCCTGCTCCACATGGAGATCGTCCAGGAGCGCCTGGAGCGCGAGTACAACCTCAACCTGATCACGACGGCGCCGTCGGTGGTCTACCGCATCACCACCAGCAAGGGTGAGACGCTGCTGGTGGACAACCCGGCGAAGCTGCCGCCCACGCAGAACATCGAGAAGTTCGAGGAGCCCATCCTCACCTGCCACATCCACGTGCCCAACGAGCACCTGGGCGCCATCCTGAAGCTGTGCCAGGACCGGCGTGGCGTGCAGAAGGACATGAAGTACCTGGGCTCCAGCGGCACCCGCGTGCAGGTGACCTACGAGATGCCCATGGCGGAAGTCGTCTTCGACTTCTTCGACCGGCTGAAGAGCGTGTCGCGCGGCTACGCGAGCCTCGACTACGAGCTGTCGTCGTACCAGGAGGCGGACCTGGCGAAGCTGGACATCCTGATCAACGGCGAGCCGGTGGACGCGCTCAGCGTCATCGTGCACCGCGAGCGCGCGTACCTGCGCGGCCGCGAGGTCTGCGAGAAGCTCAAGGAAGTGATTCCGAAGCAGATGTACGAGGTGGCCATCCAGGCAGCCATCGGCGCGAAGATCATCTCCCGCGAGACGATCTCCGCCATGCGCAAGAACGTCCTTGCCAAGTGCTACGGCGGCGACATCAGCCGCAAGCGCAAGCTCCTGGAGAAGCAGAAGGAGGGCAAGAAGCGCATGAAGCAGGTGGGCACGGTGGAGATTCCGCAGGAAGCCTTCCTCGCGGTCCTCAAGACGGAGCAGTAGCCCCATGAGCACGGCCAGTCCTTCCATGAAGCTGGGAGCGGCCATGGCCGCGCGCCGCACCCCGGAGCAGCTCAAGGCCCGCCGTCAGCTGATGTGGCGCGAGCTGCTCACCAGCCTCTGGGCCCCGCTGGTGGGCGTGGGCCTGGCGTTCATCCCGTACGTCACGCTGATTGAAATGGCGCCCGGCACCGCGTCCTGGGCCCAGCCCCTGATGAAGGGCTTCGGCCTGCTCATGGTGCTGGCCTTCTTCGGGCTCCTGGTGTGGCGCAACGCGTCCCGGAAGGAGTCGCTGCTCCGGACGCTGCGCCACGAGGCGCGCGAGCTCATCGCCGAGGACGAGCGCATCCTCGCGCGCGTGGGCACCAAGGTGTCCCCGGCCGCGGCGGATCGCATCACCGAGCAGGCGCTGCGCGTGGAGTCCGCGTCGGTGGCGGGCAACGCGGAGGCGCTGCGCACGGAGACGCAGGCGCTGGAGAAGCTCACCCAGGAGCAGCTGGGGGCGTACCGCAAGCAGTCCGTGTGGGACTTCCTGGGCGGCTTCGGCAAGGCGTTGCTCATCGCCCTGGTCATCCGCACGGTGCTGGTGGAGCCGTACCGGATTCCCTCCGGCTCCATGCTGCCCACGCTGCAGATTGGGGATCAGGTCTTCGTGAACAAGTTCATCTACGGGGTGCGCGTCCCGTTCATGAACGTGGTGCCGTTCCGCATCGTGCGGGCGCCGCAGCGCGGGGACGTCATCGTCTTCAACAACCCCGTGGACGAGTCCAAGGACTTCATCAAGCGCGTCATCGGCATCCCCGGCGACACGGTGGAGATCGTCGACGGGGTGGTGCGGATCAACGGCGAGGCCCAGCCCCGCACGCTGGTGTCACCGGACTACGTGGTGCACAACCAGGACGACACGACGGGCCGCTGGTTCGACCAGGAAGAAGTGCTCTACCGCGAGGACCTGGGCGGCGTGGTGCACTCGTCGCTCCAGCACCCCATGCGCATGCCGGGCCGCGAGCACGAGGGGCCCTACACGGTCCCCGCCGACAGCGTCTTCGTGATGGGCGACAACCGGGACAACAGCGCGGACAGCCGCTACAACCTGGGCGGCCCGGCCGGCGCCGAGGTCGCCTACGTGCCGTACGGTCACATCAAGGGCAAGGCCATGGTCGTCTGGCTGTCGCTCGGCTGGGGGGGCCTGTTGGGCAACCTGTTCGGCGGCACGGGCCTGCGGGTGGACCGCTTCTTCGAACCGGTGCGCTGAAGAACGAACGCCAGGCAGGGGACCACCACGCGCCGTGCTTGACGCAACGTGCGGCGCGCGGTACGCGGCGGCCCCGGCCCATGAGACATCTTCTCGGAATCGCAGGCTGGCGGCGGGATGAGCTGGAAGCGCTGCTCGACCGTGCCCAGGCACACCTGCCCGGCGGACCGGATGCCTCGCACGTGTTGCGCGGCCGCGTCGTGGCGAACCTCTTCTTCGAGGACTCCACCCGGACGCGCTCCTCCTTCGAGGTGGCCGCGCGGAAGCTGGGCGCGGACGTCCTCAACTGGAGCTACGCGGGCTCCTCCGTGTCCAAGGGCGAGACACTCCTGGACACCGCGCGCAACATCGAGGCCATGGGGCCGGCGGTCATCGTCATCCGCCACCGCTCCTCCGGCGCGCCCGGGCTCGTCGCCCGGCACGTGAAGTGCGCGGTGGTCAACGCGGGCGACGGCGCGCATGAGCACCCGTCCCAGGCCCTGCTGGACGCCTTCACCCTGCGCCAGCGCTGGGGCCGCCTGGACGGGCGCACGGTGCTGATCGTGGGCGACGTGCTGCACAGCCGCGTGGCGCGCTCCAACCTCCTGTGCCTGAAGGCCCTGGGGGCGCGTGTCGTGCTCTGCGGACCGCCCACCCTCCTGCCGCCAGGGCTGGAGGAGATGGGCGGAGAGGTGACGCATCAGCTGGATGCCGTGCTGCCCCAGGCGGACGCGGTGATGTGCCTGAGACTGCAGACGGAGCGCATGTCGGAAGCCTTCCTGCCGTCCCAGCGGGAGTACTCGCGGCTGTTCGGTATCACGCCCGCCCGCGCGGAGCGGATGAAGCCGGACGCCCTCGTGCTGCACCCGGGCCCCATCAACCGAGGCGTGGAGTTGTCGCCGGTGGTGGCGGACGGGCCTCGCAGCGTCATCCTGGAACAGGTGGCCAACGGCGTCGCGGTGCGCCGGGCCATCCTGGAGGCGTGCGCATCATGACCCCAGTGCTCTTCCAGCGGGCGCGCGTCATCGACCCGCGCAATGGCGTGGACGGCGTTCGCGACGTGCTCGTGACGGACGGCCGGGTGGCCCAGGTGTCGGAGGCCCCGCTGCCCGCGCCCAGGGACGCGCGGGTGGTGGACGCCAGGGACAAGTGGCTGGTGCCGGGCTTCATCGACCTGCACGTGCACCTGCGCGAGCCGGGAGAAGAGGGCAAGGAGACGGTCCTCACCGGCTGCCGCGCGGCGGTGGCGGGCGGCTTCACGGGCGTCGTGGCCATGCCCAACACCAAGGTGGTGAACGACAGCGCGCTCGTCACGGAGCTGGTGCTGTCGCGCGCCCGGGACGCGGCCCTGTGCCACGTGTACCCGGCCGGTGCCATCACCAAGGGGCTCAAGGGCGAGGAGCTGTCGGAAGCAGGCGAGCTGATTGGCGCTGGCTGCGTGGCCCTCACCGACGATGGCCGCCCGGTGATGAACGCGGGGCTGATGCGCCGGGTGCTCCAGTACGCCACCCAGTTCGACGTGCCGGTGATGGTCCACGAGGAGGACCTCACGCTGTCCGCCGGCGGCGCCATGCACGAAGGCGCCACGTCCACGCGGCTGGGCCTGCGCGGGATTCCGTCCTCCGCGGAGGTCGCCATGGTGGCGCGCGACCTGGTGCTCCTGGAGGAGACGAAGGGGCGCCTGCACGTCGCGCACGTGTCGTGCGAGGGCAGCGTGCGCCTCATCCGCGAGGCCAAGAAGCGCGGCCTGCGGGTCACCTGCGAGGTGGCGCCGCACCACTTCACCCTGGATGACCGGGCGGTGGGGGACTACGACACCCACGCGAAGATGGCGCCGCCGCTGCGCAGCGACGTGGACGTGAAGGCGCTGCGCGAGGCGCTGGTGGATGGCACGGTGGACGCCATCGCCACGGACCACGCGCCGCACGGCGTGTCCGACAAGCTGGTGGAGTTCGAGAAGGGCATCAACGGCATCGTCGGGCTGGAGACGGCCCTGGGGCTCACGCTGGCGCTGGTGCACGAGGGCGTGCTCACCCCGCGCCGGGCGGTGGAGCTCCTGTCGGACGGGCCGGCGAGGGTATTCGGCCTGCCAGGCGGTCACCTGGCGCCTGGTGCCCCGGCGGACATCACGCTGGTGTCACCTTCGGAGGAGTGGACGGTGGATGCCCACCGGTTCTATTCCCGCAGTCGCAACACGCCCTTCCATGGGCGCACGCTGAAGGGCCGCGTGACGCAGACGTGGGTGGGCGGCCGGTGTGTGTTCGAGGACGGTCAGCTCAAGGAGTCGCGGTGATGACGAAGCGGGCGGTGCTCGCACTGGCGGATGGCACCACGTTCGAGGGACGCGCCTTTGGCGCTTCCGGCGAGACGGTGGGTGAGGTGGTCTTCAACACGTCCATGTACGGCTACCAGGAGATCCTCACGGACCCCTCGTACGTGGGCCAGATCGTCACGATGGCGTACCCGGAGATGGGGAACATCGGGGCGAACGCGGCGGACGAGGAGGCAGGGCTGCCGCACGCGGTGGGCATGGTGGTGCGCTCGCTGACGAAGACGCCCTCCAACTGGCGCTCGCAGGAGACGCTGGACGCGTACCTCGCGCGCCACGGCCGCGTGGGCATCGAAGGCGTGGACACCCGCCGGCTGGTGCGCCACCTGCGCACGCACGGCGCCCAGACGGG
This sequence comes from Corallococcus sp. AB049A, assembly GCF_003668885.1. Taxonomy (NCBI): domain Bacteria; kingdom Pseudomonadati; phylum Myxococcota; class Myxococcia; order Myxococcales; family Myxococcaceae; genus Corallococcus; species Corallococcus sp. AB049A. Next base: position 51,196 of record NZ_RAWL01000007.1, read on the forward strand.
CATCATCTCCACGGAGAACGTGTCCCCTGGCGCCCTGTCCGAGCGCGCTCGCGCCGCCGCGGGCATGGAGGGCATGGACCTGGCCACGGGCGTGTCCTGCAAGGAGCCCTACGTCTTCACCACGCCGTCCCCGGACGTGTTCCTGGCCCCCGGTGACAAGCGGCCGGAGCCGGAGCTCAAGTACGACGTCATCGCGTACGACTACGGCCTCAAGCGCTCCATGCTCCAGTACCTGGTGGACGTGGGCTGCCGCGTCACGGTGGTGCCGTCCCACTTCACGGCGGAGCAGGTGCTGGCGAAGAAGCCGCACGGCGTCTTCCTGGCCAATGGCCCCGGCGACCCGGCCGCGGTGAAGGGCGCGGACCGCACGGTGGCGGCGCTCCTGGGCAAGGTGCCGGTGTTCGGCATCTGCCTGGGGCACCAGATCATGGCGCTGGCCCTGGGCGGCCGGACGTACAAGATGAAGTTCGGTCACCGCGGCGGCAACCAGCCCGTGAAGGACCTCACCACGGGCAAGGTGGAGATCACCGCGCAGAACCACGGCTTCGCGGTGGACGACGCCAGCCTCAAGGGCAAGGCCGTCGTCACGCACATCAACCTCAACGACGGCACGGTGGAGGGCCTGGCCGTACCGGACGCGCGGGCCTTCAGCGTGCAGTACCACCCCGAGGCTTCGCCCGGCCCTCACGACGCGCGCTACCTGTTCAGCCGCTTCGCGACGCTGATGGCGGGTTCGTAGGAAGAAAGTTCGCAACGGCCATGGACACCGCGCTGACCCCGTTGTCGTACCAGCCGTACCTGGACCAGCTCATCGCCTTCGGCAGCCAGGAGGCCCGCAAGCCGGACCTCCTGGAGGCCAAGGCGGAGTACTTCCGCCTCACCGGCGAAGTCTTCGAGGACGACAAGCTCTTCGAGCTGCGGATGGCGTCGTTCCTGGACTACTACCTCTACGACCGCGTCTCGCCGCTCACCGGCAAGACGCCGGCCGCGGAGCTGTACGAAGAGCGCCAGCAGTCCGCGCCGCCGGAAGAGGCCAACGCCTTCCGCAGCTTCACGGAGACGGTCCACGGCCTCTTCGAGGTGCGCAAGCTGGGCAAGGGCATGGTGCGCCTGCGCGAGCTCTTCTCCGGCAAGGACTTCGACGTGACGGAGCGCCGCCACATCGCGGGCCTGGAGACGGGGGACGTGCTGGAGGCGCGCCTGGTGCCCTTCGGCGGCCACCTGCTGTTCTCCTCCGCCTTCTGCTACCACCCGGCCATGGCGCTCAAGGCCATCAAGGCCGAGGTGAAGCGCCGCAAGAAGAAGGAGCCGGAGCGCCCCGCCAAGGACCTGGTGTGGGAGTGCGCCCGCCGGGCCCTCAACGTGGAGCGCTACCGCCAGCTGTCCGTGGAGAAGCTCTACGACTTCGAGCAGAAGGTCCTCTAGCCGAAGACCTCCTGCTTCACGCGTCCACCGCGCGCGGCCTTCAGACGCGGTGGATGCTCATCAGGTTGGTGTTTCCCGGCACGTTGAGCGGCACGCCGGCCACCAGGATGAAGGGCTCCCCCGGTTCGCAGAGGCGCTGCTCGTTGCAGAGCCTGCGCACCTGCTTGAGCATGGCGTCCGTGGACGAGATGCGCTTCACCCGCTGCCCCGTCACGCCCCAATAAAGCCCCATGCGGTTCACCGTGTCCGCGTTGGGCGTCAGGCCGATGATGCGCGCGTCGGGGCGGAACTCGGAGATGAGCCGCGCGGTGTGGCCGCTCTCCGTGTACGCGACGATGGTCTTGATGTGGAGCTGCCGGGACGCGGCCACCGCCGCCGCGGCGACGCCGGTGCCCAGGTCCTTGGAGAGTTCGAAGGGGGGAGCGGCGAGGGTGACCAGCCCGGTGCGCTCCGTCTCCTCCACGATGCGCGCCATGGTGGCCACCGCCTCCACGGGGTAGCGGCCCGCGGCCGTCTCACCGGAGAGCATCACCGCGTCCGCGCCATCCAGGATGGCGTTGGCCACGTCCGACACCTCCGCGCGCGTGGGCCGGGCGTTGAGCACCATGCTCTCCAGCATCTCCGTCGCGACGATGACGATGCCGCCCATGCGGTTGACCTCCCGCACGATGCGCTTCTGGATGGCGGGGAGCTGCTCCAGCGGCATCTCCACGCCCAGATCCCCGCGGGCCACCATCACCCCGTCCGACTCCGCGGCGATGGCCGCCAGGTTCTCCACCGCCTGGGGCTTTTCAATCTTGGAGATGATGGGCGTCTTGAGCTTCGCCACCAGCGCGCGCGCCTGGCGCACGTCCTGCGCGGTGCGCACGAAGGACAGCGCCACGTAGTCCACGCCCACCTCCTGGCCGAAGGCCAGGTCCACCTTGTCCTTCTCCGTCAGCGTGGGCACCGACATGGCCGTGCCGGGCAGGTTGAGCCCCTTGTGGTCCTTGAGCAGCCCGCCCAATTCCACGCGGCACGTCACGTCCTGGCCGCTCACCTTCAGCACGCGCAGGCGCACCCGGCCGTCGTCCAGCAGCACCTCGTGGCCCTTCTGCACGTCGCGCGGCAGCGTGCGCACCGGGGTGGGGATGACGTTGCCCTTGCCCATCACCGCGCGCGTCGTCACGGTCACCGTGTCGCCCGTCTTCACCGCCAGCTGGCCGCCCTCGAAGCGCCCCAGGCGCACCTTGGGTCCCTGCACGTCCTGGAGGATGGCCACCGGCAGCCCCAGCTTCTTCGACACCGCGCGGATGCGCTGGAGGCGCTGCCGGTGCTCGTCGTGCGTGCCGTGGGAGAAGTTGAGCCGGGCCACGTTCATGCCCGCCTTCACCAGCCCCTCGATGACTTCTTTTGAGTCCGAAGCCGGACCCAGCGTGCAGATGATCTTCGCCTTGCGCATAGAGGCCGCCCATCCTAGCCCCACGGGGTGGGCGGCTTGACAGCCTTGCGCCCGAAGGACTAACTCTTCGCCTCACGCGGCAGGCGGAAAGTTACCGCGAGCCAGCGCACGCCATTCGTGGCTCTCAGCTGTCTGAGACGAAGAAAGCCCGGCTACCCTGGGAGGGGGGGCCGGGCTTTCGTCGTTCCTGGGCTGCGCTTCCGGCGGCTAGAGGTCGATCTCCTGGCCCTTGCCGATGGGCTCCATGAGCGCCGGCGTGGAGTGGTCCATGC
>NZ_RAWL01000800.1:0-1269 GCF_003668885.1 Corallococcus sp. AB049A
GGGTGGCGAGCATCGAAATCGCCGCCCCCGCGCCGCCACCCAGGAGCGACACCGCCACGAACGCGCGCCCGTCCTGGCAGTTGGAGATGGAGCACAGCATGGCGCCCTGGGTGATGCCGTGCAGCGTCTGCACGACGGTCAACGACGCCCGAGCCCCCTGCGACGGTGGCTCCTTCGGAATCACTCCTGGCTCCGCCACCACCGGCCGGGCCAGCGTGTCCTGCGCCAGCCGCGCGGCCGGGTCCAGCCGCGTCCGCGCCAGCCGCGCCAGCTCCGGCGCGTACGGATGACCGGGGCACACCTGAATCACCCGCTCCAGCAGTTCCAGCGCCTGGGCGTCCTGGCCATGCACCAGCGCGTCGAAGCCCGCCGCGTAGTCGGAGTCCGCCGCGCAGGCCTCCTCACCCGCCACGAGCGGCGGCGCGGACATGGCGCCGGGAGGCGCGGAGCCTCCCTGCGGTGAAGGACCGGGCTGCGCTGCGACGAGGACGGCCAGGATGAAGGGCGCGAGGACCATGCGGCCGTCCACCCTAGCCGACCCCCGGGAAAAGACGGGAGGCGCGGGGACGGCCTACCGCGTCACCAGCGTCTCCAGGTGCTGGCGGAGCGCGGCCGTGTCACCCAGCCGCCCGTCCAGGCCCGGAAGGGGCTTCGCGGCCTGCTCGATGCGGCCCCGCGTGCGCGGACCCGCGGCCACCAGCCACGCCACGCCCAGCGCCAGCTCCGCCACGTCCGGCGCCTGGCCCAGCTGCGTGGCCAGCGCGAGCAGCGCGTCCACGGCCTTCTTCACCTGCGCGCCGTGCAGCGGGTGGCTGCTGGTGATGCCCTCGCGCAGGAGCACCAGCAGCACCCGCGCGGTGGCGCGGGCCTGGCGCACCGGCTCCGGCCCTTCACCCGTGCCGGCCCACAGCCCGTTCGCGAGCTGCCGGCCCAGGAGGCTCCCCACGTCCTCGGTGGCGAGGGGCCCCTCCGCCACGGACAGCGGCTGGATCTCCTCCTGCTCGTAGAGCACCTCCGCCTTGTCCTTCCGGCCGCGCGGAGCACCCTGCGCGGAGGGCCGGGCCTCCAGCTCGGCGGCCGTGAACAGCTTCGACGCGGACTTCAGCCGCTCGAAGAGTCCGCCCTTCGTGTTCCTTGCGGACTCCTGCTCCCTGCGCTCCACGTGCTCGGCACTGCCTCCCATGGGCCCGGCGCCATCCGCGAACGCCTGGAAGGAGGACCCCGTGGTGGGCTCCGCCTCCAGCGGGGGCGCGAAGGCGGGAGCGGGGG
>NZ_RAWL01000801.1:0-1269 GCF_003668885.1 Corallococcus sp. AB049A
TCTCGTTCCACTCGACGAGAAGCCTCTGCCGCTCCTCGGCCGTCATCACCTCCAGCATGGAGACACGCGCGTCGGGCTGGGCGGCAAGAGAGGAGAGAAGGACGCCGAAGTGGCCCATGAGGCGCTGAACGGTGGAGGCGTCGAAGAGGTCGGTGCTGTACTCGAGGAAGCCGGTGAGACCCTGAGGCACCTCGAAGAGGGTGAGGGCCAAATCGAAGCGGGAGGAGTTGCCCTCCAGGGGGATGGGCTGGAAGGCCATGCCCGGCACGCGCAGCGCCTCGGCGGGGGCGTTCTGCAGGACGAGCATCACCTGGAAGAGGGGACTGCGGCTCAAGTCGCGCGAGGGCTGGAGGACCTCCACCAGCTTCTCGAAGGGCACGTGCTGGTGCTCATAGGCCGCGAGGGTGGTGGCCTTCACCTGGGAGAGCAGCTGGCGGAAGGACTCCTCCGGGCGCACGTGGGCGCGCAGGACGAGCGTGTTGACGAAGAAGCCGATGAGGCCTTCGGCTTCCGCGTGGGTGCGGCCGGCAATTGGTGAACCCACGCTGATGTCGTCCTGGCCGGAGTAGCGAGACAGCAGCAGCTGCCAGGCCGCGAGCAGGAGCATGAAGGGTGTGGCGCCCTCGCGCTGGGCGAGGCTGCGCAGTGAGTCCATCAGCTCCACGGGGATGGTGACAGGCACGGTGGCACCGCGCCGGGACTGCACGGCCGGACGTGGACGGTCCGTGGGCAGCTCCAGTGCCGCGGGGGCTCCGGCCAGCTGCCGCTTCCAGTAGCCGAGCTGCGACTCCAGCGTCTCGCCCTGCAACCACTGGCGCTGCCAGAGCGCGAAGTCCGCGTACTGCACCGGCAGCGGCGCGAGCGAAGGCTCTCGGCCCGCGGTGAAGGTGGCGTAACTCGTGGCCAGCTCCTTCACGAGCACACCCATGGACCAGCCGTCGGAGACGATGTGGTGCATCGTCACGAGGAGGACGTGCGTCTCCTCGGTCAACTTCAGGAGGGCCGTGCGCAGCAGTGGCCCATGGCCGAGGTGGAAGGGCTGCCGGGCCTCCCGTGTGGCAAGCCGCAGCGTCTCCGCCTCACGAGCGGATTCGTCCAGGCCGGACAGATCCGCCACGGGGAGCGCCCAGGAGGCCGGTGCATGGATGCGCTGGAAGGGCTGGCCCCCCTCTTCGAAGAAGGTGGTGCGCAGCGCTTCGTGCCGCACGACCAAGGCTTCGAAGGCACGACGCAAGGACTCCACGTCCAGCCGCCCCAGGAGGCGCAGCG
>NZ_RAWL01000802.1:0-1268 GCF_003668885.1 Corallococcus sp. AB049A
GCGCAGGGGAATGCGCTTCAAGCGCTCGCGTACGGCCTCGGCGGAGGGCGGGCGCCGCGTGGGCTCCTTCTGGAGCAACTGCAGGACCAGCGCGTCCAGTTCCTGGGGAAGCCCGGGCACGCGCGAAGAGGGGGCGGGAGAGCGCTCCTCCATGTGCGCGAACATCACCTGGACCGAGTCCCCCTGGAACGGGCGCACGCCGGTGAGCAGCTGGAACATCATCACGCCTACCGCGTAGAGGTCCGTCGCGGGGCTGACGTCGCCGCCACTGCGGATCTGCTCCGGCGCCATGTACTCCGGCGTTCCGATGACGGAACCGTCGGCCGTGAGCGGAGTGTCGTGCGACTCCAGGAGCTTCGCGATGCCGAAGTCGACGAGCTTCACGGAAGCCGACGCCTTGGCGGTCTCCGCGATGAAGACGTTCGCGGGCTTCAGGTCCCGGTGCACGACCCCTGCCTGATGCGCGGCTTCCAGCGCGGCCAGCATCTGGTCCATGACCCAGACGACGCTTTCGAGTTCCATGGGCCGCTTCGCACGGACGAAGTCCGACAGAGGCCGTCCCTTGAGCAGCTCCATGATGACGTAGGGCCGCTCATCCGGAAGGCTGCCGAAGCCGAAGATGTCGATGATGCCCGGATGCTGGATGGCGTTGACCGCGCGGGCCTCCACGAGCAGCCGCTGCACCAGCGGCGCGGACACCAGCTCCAGCCGCAGGACCTTGATGGCGGCCTGCTTGCCAATCAGCGGGTGCACCGCGCGGTACACCACGCCCATGCCGCCCGAGCCGATGCGTTCCTGGATGACGAACTCACCCACCCGCATTCCCAACAGGGGATCCGGGATTGTGCTGGACCGGGACTCCGGCCGGACGGGTTGCCCGGCGTCGCTACGAGAGGAGGGGTTTTTCATGGGGGCGCTGGCGCGCGAACCATAGCCATGCGCTCCCAATGCTTTCAAACATCCCGAAACGACGCTTCCGCACGAATGATCAGTCGGATTGACCCACTCGGGGTCGCGTCTGACTTCCCGATGATCAGTGAGGGAAGCGCGTCGTCAATCGCTCCTGCCACGCATCCAGCGCCTGGTTCACGGTCATGCGCTCGGTGGCGGTCGTGGCGTTCGCCGCGGACTTGTAGATGTCCACCAGCTGCTTCGTGAGCTCCGGCGCGACGTCCTGGTTCTGCGTGCGCTTGCGCAGCTCCGCCACCAGCTTGTCCATGCGCTGGGCCAACCGCTGCTCGGAGGCATTGCCCTGGGGCAGGGTGGGG
>NZ_RAWL01000803.1:0-1256 GCF_003668885.1 Corallococcus sp. AB049A
GGGCGCCCTCCAGGTCCAGGGCCGCGTCATCAACCTCCAGGGCCAGCCCGTCGCCGGCATCGAGGTCTCCGCCTCCGTCGCCCTACCCGGGGAGACCCTGACGGAGCTGCCGTGTGACACGAGCCAGCCCGGCGTCTCCCTGGTCTCGGAGGACTGCGAGTCCGTCACCGCCTCACGCTGGGTCCGGGAGCTGGTGGAGGCCCACCGGGGCGGGGCCTTCGTCCTGTCGCGCACCACGTCCGCGCAGGACGGCACCTTCACCCTGGAGGGCCTGCCCCAGGGCACGGTCACCCTCTGGGCCCTGGGCTCGCAGGGCGCGGGCCTCCGGGAGGACGTCGCCACCGGCACGAAGGACGTAACGCTGGAGCTTGCAGCCAGCAGCGCGCTCACCGGCCGCGTGGTGGACGAGGACGGCGCCCCGCTCTCACAAGCCCGGGTGACGGTGCTGCACACCGGCACGGCGCGCTACTTCGAGACGAAGACCGGCGCGGACGGCCGCTTCTCCGTGGGCCCCCTGCCCGGCGAGGACACCTACAGCCTCCTCGCCGTCCACCCCGGGAAGCTCACCGGGTGGCTGGGAGACCTGGCCCCGGACGCCCTCTCCGACGACATCGTCCTGTTCAACCCCCGGCGCATCGTGGGCACCGTGGTGGATGGCGAGCAGCCCGTCGCCGGCGCCACCGTCACGGAACGCAGGAGCGAGCGCGCCACCACCACCGACGCCCAGGGGCGCTTCACCTTCGACGGCCTGTCCCCCGACGACTACCTCCTGGAGGCGGAGCAGGGCGGCCTCCAGGCGCGCGAGACGGTGACGCTCACGGAGGACCAGCGCGAGGCCCAGGTGACGCTGCGCCTGGGCACCTCCTTCTTCGTCGAGGCCATCGTGCGCGACACCGCCGGCAAGCCCGTGCCCGGCGCGGAGATCAGCGCCAGCCTTCAAGATGACGGTGACGTGGACTTCGTGCAGCCGCTCGGCACCACGGACGCGGACGGCCGCTTGCGCGTGGGCCCGCTCCAGGCGCGCGACTACACCTTCAAGGTGGAGGCGGACCGGCTCCTGGACCTCACCGCGAACCGCACGGTGGCCCCGGGCGGCCCTCCGCTGGAGTTCGTCCTCTCCCCCGCCGTCCTCGTGGAGGGCCACGTCACCGACGCCGCGGGCAAGCCGCTGGCGGACGCGGCCCTGTCGCTGCGCCCACCGGAACAGAAGCGCCCGGAAGGCGCTCCCCCGCCCGTGTACGCACACATGCTCATGC
>NZ_RAWL01000804.1:0-1225 GCF_003668885.1 Corallococcus sp. AB049A
CCCTCGGCGCCCACCACCAGCGCCAGGGGCCCGTCCAGCCGGGCGCTCCACAGGGGCTCGGCGCCCTCCACGTCCGCGGCCGCGACCCAGAGGCCCGCTTCCTTCAGTTCCTCCAGGGCGCGGGAGATGTTGGTGACGCGCGCGATGGGGCAGTACTCGACGGCGCCCGCGGAGGCCTTGGCCACCGTGCCCGTCACCTGCACTGCCCGGTCCTTGGCCAGCACGACGCCGTGGGCCCCGAGCGCGTGGGCCGAGCGGATGATGGCGCCCAGGTTGTGCGGGTCCTGGATGCCGTCGAGCACGACGACGAGCGCGGGCTGCTTCTTGGCCTTCGCCGCTTCGAGCACGTCCTGCAGCTCCACGTACTGGAAGCCGCGCAGCTCGGCGACGACGCCCTGGTGGACGCCGCCCTCCGCCATCGAGGTCAGCCGCTCGCGGCCGACCTTCTCCACCCGGACGCCCGCGTCGCGCGCGCGGCTGAGCAGCTCGCCCGCGGCCTTGGCGCCCACCTGCCCGTCGACGATGAAGAGGCGCTCCACCGCGTCGGGGTGGGCGCGCAGGGCCTCCAGCACGGGGTTGACGCCATGGACGTAGCGCGGGGCTTCGTGGCCGCCGCGGTCGCCACCGGAAGGCTTGGGGGTGCGCTCTCTCATGGGGGCTACTGGACCTCCACGGGCAGCGAGAAGGCCTTCTTCTGACGGGCGCAGATCTTCTCCGTGCAGATGAAGAAGGTCAGCGTCGCGTCCAGCGTGCCCTTGCCGGCGGACACCGCGGTGAAGGGGACTTCAAAGCGCGGGTCCACGAACTGCTGGCCGTCCGCCTTCTTCGCCACCGACTGTTCACGCGTCAGCGTCTTCTGGGCGGGCGTCAGCTGCGTGCCCTTCAGCTCCAGCTTCAACGGGGCCTCGTCGGAGACGTGGGCGCCGGGCTTGGACTTGATGGCGAGCACGAAGGTGCCCTGCCCTCCCGCCTTCACCTGCGTCGACGTGCCCTCGGTGGTGACTTCGTAGAGGGTGGCGGGGTCCACGTCCTGGGCCAGCACCGGCGCTCCGACGAGCGTCAGCAGCAAGGGTGCGAGGGTCGGGAGGCGGCGGGTGCTGGGCATGGGTGTCTCCAGGAAGGCGGCGTTCGTATACCGGGGCTTCGGACGCGCGGGGAGCGCTTTCTCTTCTAACTCCGCGGCGCGCTCACCTTCACGGCGCCCTTGCGCCCCGGTGGCGGGGGC
>NZ_RAWL01000805.1:0-1218 GCF_003668885.1 Corallococcus sp. AB049A
GCCCCCGCCCTCGAAGCGTCCTCGGCCCCGGCGTCCGTGCGCTTCCAGGGGTTGTGGCTCTTCTCGCCCCGGGCGGACCTGAGCATCCTGGTGCTGCCCACGCTGCTGATGCTCGCGTCCGTGTGGCTCGCGAGCCTCACCGGCGAGGGCTCGCAGGGCTTCGCCCAGGCCATTGGCCGGTGGACGTCGCAGTACGTCTTCCTCAACGGCGCGCACGTCATCCTCACCTTCCTCCTGGTGGGCACCCGGCGCGAGCTGCTGCACACCACGCCCAACCAGTCCCGGCTGCTGGTGGGCGGAGCGTCGGCGGTGTTCGCGCTCACCTTCGCGCTGCTCTGGTACGCGGACACGTACGCGCCGCTGCTCGCGCTGCTGTTGGGCGCGGGCATCCACGTCCTCGCGGCGCACCACACGCTGTCGCAGGTGAAGGGACTCTGGGCGCTGCACGGCCTCAGGGCTCGCGCCGGCGGAGCCCCGCCCCTGTCCGAGTCCGAGCGCACGCTCCAGCGCCAGTTCGTCCCCGTCGCCCTGACGCTGATGATGCTCCGCTCGCTGGCCCTGCCCGTCACCAGCGCCCTGGGCTCGCGGCCGATGATCAACATCGGCCAGGCGGAGTCCGGCTCGCTGCCGCACGGCCTCACCTGGGTGCTGCTCGCGGTCTGGGGCGTCTTCGCCGCGAAGCTGCTGCTCGCGCTGCGCGGGCCCCCGGGACAGAGCGGGCCCCGGCGCGTGTACGTCCTGGCTCACGTGGCGGTGGTGGCGGTCTACCTCGTCTGGCCGCTGTGGGGCGCCATCCTGAGCGCGGGCATCCACGGCCTGGAGTACTTCTTCCTCACGGGCCGCATGCTCCAGCCCACGCCCTCGGAGACCACCACCCGCCTGCGAGGCCCTCGCGTGTGGGCGGCGATGCTGGCCGTGATGGCGCCCATCATCCTGGTGGGCATCGCCAACAGCCCCTTCGTCACCCTGGTGGACGGCGTCACGCAGGGCGCGGCCTCGGACTTCTTCCTGAGGCAGCAGCCGCTGTGGTCGCTGGGCGTCATCGCCACCAACGCGGTGGTGCTGGCGCACTACTTTGCCGACGCGTTCCTCTACCGCTTCCGCATCCCCCGCGTGCGCGAGGTGACGCTCCCCCGCCTGGGCCTGGGCTGAAAGCGGGCCCGGCCGCCCGCCCTCCAGGCCCGCGTGAGCCGCGCCTTTCCCCGGAGCGCCCGGGAG
>NZ_RAWL01000806.1:0-1157 GCF_003668885.1 Corallococcus sp. AB049A
CGGCAGCGCGGTGAGCGACGGCACCATGCCGGGAATGGCCTTCAAGCGCTGACGCCCGCCCTCCCCCGCCGAGCCCGCGTCGTGCAGCGACGGGATGGAGCGCAAGAGGCCCGCCGTGTACGGGTGCGCGGGCCGCGCGAACAGCTCACGCACCGGGGCCTGCTCCACGATGCGGCCCGCGTACATCACCGCCACCACGTCGCAGCTGCCCGCCACCACGCCCAGGTCGTGGGTGATCAGCATCACCGCCATGTTGCGCTCGGCCTGGAGGCGCTTGAGCAGCTCGAGGATCTGCGCCTGGATGGTGACGTCCAGCGCCGTGGTGGGCTCGTCCGCGATGAGCAGCGCCGGGTCGCACGCGAGCGCCATGGCGATCATCACGCGCTGGCGCATGCCGCCGGAGAGCTGGTGCGGGTACGCGTCCACGCGCTCGCCGGGAGCCGGGATGCCCACCTGCCGCAGCATCTCCACCGCGCGCTCGCGCGCCTGCGCCTTCGTGGCGCCCAGGTGCAGCCGGACGCCCTCGCCAATCTGCTCGCCCACGGTGAACACCGGGTTGAGCGACGTCATGGGCTCCTGGAAGACCATGGCCACGTGCCGGCCGCGCACGCGCCGCATCTCCTTCTCCGGCAGGGCCAGCAGGTCCTCGCCCTTGAAGCGCACCTCGCCGCCCACCACGCGGCCGGGCGGCTGAGGAACGAGCCCCATCACCGACAGCGCCGTGAGGCTCTTGCCACAGCCGCTCTCCCCCACCACCCCCAGCGTGCCGCCGGGAGGGACGGTGAAGGACACGCCGTCCACCGCGCGCACCGTGCCGCGCGGGAGCGACAGCTGCGTGACGAGCCCCCGCACGTCCAGGAGCGGGGCCACGGCGCCGGTCACTTCTGCGCCAGCTCCTCCAGGAACTCCGCCTCCTGGATGAGCCCCTTGCGGATGAGCAGGCGGATGAGGCTCGCGACCATGCGCGCGGGCTTCACCTTCTCCGTGTCCAGGCTGGCTTCTTCACCGCGCGAGATGCGGTCGATGTCGTCCAGCACCGCCAGGTCCTCCTCGGAGAAGTCCGGCTTGGGCGTGAGCGCCACGGACGGCTTCACGCCCTGCGCGGCGCCGCCGAAGAGCACCACCGGCACGCGTGGCTTGCTCGGGTCCTCCGGCTC
>NZ_RAWL01000807.1:0-1151 GCF_003668885.1 Corallococcus sp. AB049A
GCGCGGGCACGGGCTCGTGGGCCACGGAGCGCGCCAGCTGCTCCACCATGTCCACCGTCATCGACTCGTCGTCGGGCGGCGGTGGCGGGGGCGGCGTGAGCGCTCCGGCCTGCTGCTGGGCGACTGCTTCACCCAGCTGGACGAAGCGGGGCGGCAGCGGCTGGCGGTAGATGATGGAGATCCACTCGCGCACCCGCAGCTCGATGGCGACCCACAGCTCCAGGGGCTTGCCCAGGAGGAAGCCGACTTCGTCCAGCTCCTTCTTGGGCACCGGGTAGGCGCACGCCACGTGCAGCGTGTTGCCGTCCAGCGACAGGGGGACGACGCTCAGGCGCTCGGCGATTTTCGGGGGGATGAAGCTGGCGACCTCGAGGTTGGGCTCGAAGTCCACCAGGTTCACGGGCCGGAAGCCGGAGACCTCGCCCAGCATCGCGAGGACGTCCGCTTCGGAGAGGCCGCGCTCCAGGAGCGCGGTGTCGATGTGGCCACCCTGGGCCTGATGCTGACGCAACAACTCCCCGGCCTGCTCCTGGGTCAGGAGGGCGCGCGAGACGAGGTGCTGGGCAAGACGCGAAGGCATGAAGGCCGCGGCATCTTACGGCCGCGGCCGCAAGGCACAATGAGCCGGTTTCAGCTCGGTTGGACGACGAAGGTGGACGTCAGCTTGTCATGGAGCGTCTGTCCGCGGCGGTCGAACAGCGCCATCCAGAACCCGCCCAGGAAGAGAACGAAGGAAAGCCCGGCGAGCAGCGCCCGGAAGATGGCCCGGCCCGGGGTGGGCGCCATGCCATGGGTGTCCACCAGCCGCAGGCCCAGGAGCAACCGTCCCAGGGTGCGTCCATTCCACAGGAAGGCCGCGACCGCGCAGTACACGGTGGCGAGCACCACCACCAGGACCACGCCCGGCAGCAGCACGGTGTGCAGCGCGCGCAGCCAGGCGACGAACGCGTCCAGGCCGGTCAGCCCCGGCTGCGGCCCCTTCACGCCCGCGATGGACGAGGCCAGGGTGATGTAGGCGGCCGCCACGGCGCTGATGGCCGCGGTGTCGACGGTGAAGGACAGCAGCCGGCGCCACAGCGAGGCGGGCCGCGCGTGGACCTCGCCCGCGGCCGGGGCGGCCGGGACCGCCGGGGCCGCGGAGACCTTGGACT
>NZ_RAWL01000808.1:0-1150 GCF_003668885.1 Corallococcus sp. AB049A
GCGGTGGGGTGGTTCTGGAGGTACTTCAGCACGTCGTCCAGGTGGCGGTAGACGCGCACCTCGTGGTGGATGACGTGTTCGACGACGCCGTCCGCGCCGATGATGAAGGTGACGCGCCGGTCGATGTTGAGGACGGGCCAGAGCACGCCCCAGGCGCGGCTGATCCGCCGCTCGTCGTCTCCGAGGAGGGCGAAGTGGATGCCCTCCTGTTCGGCGAAGTCGCACTGGGTGGTGAGCGTGTCCACGGAGACGCCGACGAGCTCCGCTCCCAGGGAGCGGATCCGCTCGTGGTTGTCCCTGAACGCGCGGTTCTCGATGGTGCAACCCACGGTGAAGGCGCGCGGGAAGAAGAAGAGGACGACGCGCCGGCCTCGCAGCTCCGACAAGCGCACGGGCTGCCCGTGGCAGTCGGTGGCGGCGAAGTCGGGTGCGAGCTCTCCAACGGCAATCATTCGATGCGCGCTCCGTTCCGACGGCGGGGGCTGTCCTTCCCCTACCACGTTTTCCCCGTCATCCCATGCCGCGCCGCGCCGGGGGTCCGCTAAGGTGCCCCACCGTGCCGCCTGCCCTGACGGACCCCCTCTCCCCCACCTTTCTCGATGCCCTGGCCCGAGGCCTGGGCGTGACCCGGGTCGCCCGGGTCACCGGCCTGGACCGCACCGGCGTGGAGGTCGCCTGCGCGGTGCGTCCGGGTGGACACGTGCTCCAGGTATGTAACGGCAAGGGGCTCACCTACGAGGCCGCGGCCCGGGGCGCCCTCTTCGAGACGGCGGAGTTGTGGGCGGCGGAGACGGTGCGGCCGGAGCGGCTGCGCTGGGGCTCCCAGGCGGAGCTGGAGCGGGCAGGCGACACGGTGTGGGGCGTGGAGGCGTTGGGGTCGGCGGGCGCGGTGGTGGCGCCGAGGCTCGCGGGGCCGGCGGTGCGGCTGGCGTGGTGCGAGGCGCGGACGCTGGACGGGAACGAACGGGTCTGGGTGCCGGCGCAGGGTGTGTACTGCCCACCGTCGGGCACGGTGGAGCTGGGTCCGGTGTCGGTGGCGTGGACGACGAACGGCTCCGGGGCGCATCCGGAGTCGGAGCCCGCGTTGCTGCACGCGCTGCTGGAGGCCACGGAGCGGGACCAGCTGGCGCGGGCATTGCCGGAGGGGTGG
>NZ_RAWL01000809.1:0-1148 GCF_003668885.1 Corallococcus sp. AB049A
CTACAGCTCGCTACGCGGCTGGAATCGGGCAGAGGGAACAGGGGTCCATGACAGCGGCAAAGAAGGGTGGCCGGGGCGAGAAGGCGGTGCTCTCCCGGCAGGAGATCGCGACGCGCCGCAAGGCGCTCAACAACAAGAAGATGAAGGCGCCGGGCGCGGCCAGTCCCGCCAAGCGGGCGCTCGTGGGCGTCTTCATCCTGGCCGCCTCGTTGCTGGCCTTGCTGGCGGTCGCCACGTTCGACGCGCATGACCGGGTGGGCCCCGGCTTCCACAACGCGGTGGGTCCCATGGGGCACCTCATCGCGGAGACCCTGCGCGGCGCGCTGGGCGTGTGCGCCTACCTCATCCCCGTGGGCGGCATCTACACCGCCGTGGTGCTCTTCGTGGGCAGCCGCGACCGGCGCCGCATGCCTCAAATCATCTCCCTGGCGCTGCTCACCTGCAGCGTGTCCGTGCTCGCGCAGCTGATGTTTGCCAAGGACAAGGGCTGGGCCCACCCGCCCGGCGGCGCGCTGGGCGCGAGCCTGGGCGGCCTGATGGAGGGGATGTTCTCCACCGTCGGCACCATCATCCTCGTCACCGCCATCAGCGCGGCGGCGCTCATCGTGGGCACCCAGTACACGTTCTTCAAGCTGTGCTCGCTGGTGTGGGCCGGCCTCACCGTCCTGGGCCGCCGCCTCTCCGAGTCCGCGCACGTCTTCTGGGAGCAGCAGAAGGTCAACTACGCGGCCCGCCAGGAGCGGCTCGCGCAGGAGAAGGAAGAGGAGGCCGCGTTCCTCGCGGAGCTGGAGGCAGAGGAGGAGGAGCTGTCCGAGGCCGAGCGCCTGGCCGCCGAAGCCGAGGCCGCCGAGGCCGAGGCCCTGGCCGAGGAGGCCGTGCGCCTGGCCCGGCAGAACGAGAAGGAGCAGCTCGCCAACGCGAAGAAGGCGCTCAAGGAGCAGAAGGACCGCGAGAAGCTGGAGAAGAAGCTCGCCCGCGAGGAGCCGTCCGAGGACGAGGAGCACGACGACGCCTCCGGCGAGCAGTCCTCGCTGCCGCCCGAGCGCGCCGAGCGCCGTTCTCCGGGCGCCGACCCCGCCTGGGCCGCGTCCTTCCTCGCGCCCCAGCCGCAGCTGCCCGCCGGCGTGGACGCTGGCGAGCCCCCGCGC
>NZ_RAWL01000080.1:0-24957 GCF_003668885.1 Corallococcus sp. AB049A
ATCTGCAGGCGCTGGAGCGGATTGAAGAGGGCAACGTGGCCGGTGCGACGGCGGTGCTGGAGCTGCTGGTGAAGCAGGCGCCGGACTACCTGCCGGGCCTCTTGGAATTGGCGCTCCTGCGCGAGCGCGCGGGTGCCCGGGACGCGGCCTTCCCGCTGATGCGCGCCTTGCGCACGCGGGCGGGGCAGCTGCCTCCGGATGCGTTGGTGGATGGACCGGAGGCGCTGCCCGCGCGCTTCTATCTGGCGTCCGCTGACGCCTACCTGAATCTGGGGGCGTTGGAATGAAGCCGTTGGTGGTGGACGAGTCCCTGGAGTCGGAGACGCGAGACCTGCTCGCGCGCCGGGCCGCGCGCCTGCGCGAGCAGGGCGAGTCGACGGTGGAGGAGGCGGTCCATTGGATCGCCGAGTTCCCCCTGGGAGAGGAGCGCTACGCGCTGCCGCTGGAGTCGCTGCGCGCGGCGCTGCCCCTGCGCATGGTGACGCCGGTGCCGCTGTCCGCGCCCGCGGTGATTGGCGTGCTGCGCTTCCAGGGCCAGGTGCTGTCCGCGCTGAGCCTGGCGTCGCTGTTGGGCGGCCACGGGTGGCGGCAGGACCCCGCCGTGCTGCTGGTGGTGGACCGGGGCGACGGTGAGCTGTGCGCGCTCGACTGCGAGGCCATTCCGCGTCCCACGACGCTGCCGCTCGCGTCCGTGGAGGCCGCGCGCGCCCGGGCGGAGGGGCCGGTGGTGGAGGTCTTCACCCACGACCGGCAGCTCATCCACCTCATCGACCCGAAGCGCCTGTTCGGCCGGTCCGACGTGGGAGCGCGCCATGCCCGTTGATCCGATGCTGCAGCCGCTGGTGGCGGGCTTCGCCGTGGAGGCGCAGGAGGTCATCCAGAAGGTCACCATGGACCTGCTGGAGCTGGAGCGCGAGGGGCTGGAGAACGACGCGCTCGCCAAGATCTACACGCGGCTGGGCCGGCACCTGCACACGCTGAAGGGCAGCGCGTCGTCGCTGGGGCTCCAGGACCTGGGCGACATCGCGCACAAGCTGGAGGACGCGCTGGCGCCGCTCAAGGCGCACACGCAGAAGATGCCGCGCCCGGTGGTGGACGTGCTGCTGCACGGGCTGGACCTCTTCATGCTGCGCGCCCAGGCGCACGCGGACGGGCGCGGGGACGACCTGCCGAACCCCGCCGCCGCGCTGTCCCAGCTGGTCGCCGCCGCGCCGCCGCCGGAGCATGCCGCCGTGCTGCCGGGGGGCGCCTTCGCGCAGGTGCCTCCCGCCGCGCAGCCCGCCGCGGTCAGCGCCCCGCCGGAGATGCCGGCCGCGCCGGAGCCCGTGGGTGAGTCCGCCGACGCCGGTTGGCGGGTGAGCGCCGCCCAGGTGACGTCGCTGATGCGCGAGGTGGAGCGCCTGCGCGAGGTGCGCCTGCGGGTGGAGGAGCGCAGCCGGGAGCTGGAGCGGGTGTCCGCGCTGCTCGCGAAGCAGGGCCTTCTGGCGGAGACCGCGGAGGCGCGCACGCTGCTGTCCGGCACGGGCCGCTCGCTGCGCACCGACGGCGAGGAGACGAGCGACGTCGTGGACGCGCTGGAGGACGGCCTCAAGGCCATCACCACGCGCCCCACGCGCACCATCCTGGACCCCTTGCAGCGCATGGTGCGCGACCTGTCGCGCCAGCTGGGCAAGGAAGCGCGCCTGTCGGTGGTGGGCGCGGAGGTGTCGCTGGACCGGCGCCTGCTGGAGAAGCTCCAGGGCGCGCTGGTGCACATCCTGCGCAACGCCGTGGACCACGGCCTGGAGATGCCCGCCGAGCGCGAGAAGGCCGGCAAGCACCACGAGGGCGCGCTCACGCTGCGCGTGGAGCAGCAGGGCAACCTCCTCTACCTGGAGGCGAGCGACGACGGGCGCGGCATCGACCTTTCGCAGGTGCGCAAGGCCGCGGAGAAGCGCGGGCTCATCACCGCGGAGGAGGCGGCGCGGCTCAACGACAACCAGGTGCGCGACCTCATCTTCAGCGAGGGCTTCAGCACGCGCTCGGACGTGACGGACACCTCCGGGCGCGGGGTGGGCCTGGACGCGGTGCGCGCCACGGTGGAGTCGCTGCAGGGCCGCATCGAGGTGTCGAGCACGCGCGGGCAGGGCACGCGCTTCGTGCTGACGCTGCCGGTGGACCTGGGCAGCTCTCCGGTGCTGATGGTGCGCGCGCTGGAGCAGTTCGTGGGCCTGCCCATGCTGGCGGTGGAGTCCACGCAGCTGGCGCGCCCGGACATGCTGCGCGTGGGCAAGCGCCGCACGCACATGGAACACCAGGGGCAGCTGTTGCCCGTCATCGACCTGGGCGCGCGGCTGGGGCTGCGCGCGTCGTCTCCGCCCACGGAGGGCCAGCCGCTGCTCATCGTGCAGAGCGGCGGCAAGCGCGTGGCGCTGGGCGTGGACGCGGTGGTGGGGGACCGGGACCTGGTCATCCGCCCGCTGCCGTCGGAGGTGCGCGAGGTGGCGGCCTGGCAGGGCGCGGCGACGCTCAGCCGCGGTGAGCTGCTGCTCATCCTGCGGCCGGACTGGGTGGTGTCGGATACGGAGAAGGTGACGGTGTCCGCGGTGAGCCGGCGGGCGCTGGTGGTGGACGACTCGCTCACGGCGCGCGCGCTGCACCGGGCCATGCTGGAGGCGGGCGGCTTCCAGGTGCACCTGGCGGCCAGCGGGGCGCGGGCGCTGGAGCGGCTGCAGGCGGACACGTACGACGTCGTCATCTGCGACCTGGACATGGAGGAGATGGACGGCATCGAGCTCATTGCCCGGCTGCGCGAGAACAAGGACACGCGCACGCTGCCCGTCATCCTGGTCTCCGCGCACGACACCCAGGTCGCGCGCGACCGGGGCCTGGCGTCCGGTGCGGACGGCTTCCTCAGCAAGCGCGAGTGTGCCGCGGGCCGGCTGCTCGCGGAGGTGCTGGACGTGATGAGCCGCCGTGGGAGCCGCGAGTGAGTACGAAGAAGTCCATTCGCGTGCTCGTGGTGGATGACTCGCCCACCATGGCCAACACGCTCACCGCGCTCCTCACGGAGGAGCCGCGCATTGAAGTCGTGGGCCGTGCGGGGGACGGCAACCGCGCCGTGCAGCTGGCGCGCCTGTTGCGCCCGGACGTCATCACCATGGACCTGCTCTTGCCCGGCCTGGATGGCCCGGCGGCCATCGCGCACATCATGTCCCAGGCGCCCGCGCGCATCCTGGTGGTGAGCGCGGTGGCGGAGCAGCGCGGCGTGGACCTGGGCTTCCAGGCCATGAGCGCCGGAGCGCTGGAGCTCATTGGCAAGCCCAACGTCACCAACGCGGAGGAGCTGCGCCGCTGGGGCCGGGATCTGGCCCACTCCGTGTGCCTGATGGCGGAGGTGCCCGTCATCTCCCGCCGTCCGCGCGCGGTGGCGCCGCCGCCCGTGCCCAGCGGGGCGCGGGTGGACGTGTTCGGCCTGGTCGCGTCCACCGGTGGGCCGCCCGCGCTGGCGGAGGTGCTGTCCAAGCTGCCCCGCGACCTGCCGGTGCCCATGCTCGTCGCGCAGCACATCACCGTGGGCTTCACGCAGGGCATGGTGCGCTGGCTGTCCCAGGTGTGCGAGCTCCAGGTGGGCGTCGCGCGCGATGGAGAACGGCTGGAGCCGGGCCGCGTGTACTTCCCGCTGGATGGCCATGACCTGCTGGTGGACAGCGTGGGCCTGGCGCGTCTTCAGCGCAGCACCGGCGGGCCGTGCCCCAACGGGGACGTGCTGCTCAGCTCGCTGGCCATGGCGTACGGCCGGCGCAGCGGCGGCGGCGTGCTCACCGGCATGGGTGAGGACGGCGCGCGGGGCCTGCTGGCCATCCGTCAGGCCGGGGGCGTCACCCTGGCCCAGGACGAGGCGTCCAGCGTCGTCTACGGCATGCCTCGCGCCGCCGTGGAGTTGAAGGCCACCGATGGGGGCACGCCGCTCGCGCTGGTGGCGGACCTCATCCTGCAGAGCTGTCAGCGCCCGTCGTTCCGTCCCAGCCGTGGCCCGGAGGGAGGGGCACGGTGAGCCGTTTCCCAGCGTCAAACCGCAGTCGTCCGGGAGTGTTCCCTTGAAGCCCTCCGCCACGCTCCCTGTCTCCTTCTTGCGAGGGCTCGGGCTCGCGCCGAGGTTCGTGCTCGTCACGGCCCTCATCAGCGCCTCCGTGGCCCTGCTGCTCACGCTCATCGCCACCCGCCAGCTGCAGTCCAACCTGGAGGAGCGCCACGCCAGCGAGGGAGAGGCCGTGGCGCTGAGCCTGGCCATCGCCGCGGAGCAGGGCGTGTCCGCGGGCATGGGGTCGCTCCAGCCGCTCCTGGAGACGTTCCGCGAGCGCGAGGACCTGGCGTACATCTTCATCCAGGACCCCACCGGCTTCGTGCTGGTGCACTCGTTCCAGGGGGGCTTCCCGGAGAACCTGAAGGCCGCCCTCGACGCTCAGCCCGGCGTGAGCCAGGGCCGCACGCGCGTGGTGCCGGAGGTGCGCATCCTGCGCGGCGGCAAGGCGCTGCGCGCGCTGGATGTCGCGGCGGCCGTGGCGGAGAAGGGCCGGCTGGGCACCGTGCACGTGGGCATGGCGCGCGAGTTCATCGACGCGAAGGTGGAGGCGCTGCGCTGGCGGATGCTGGGGTTCGCGCTCCTCCTGGTGGCGGGCGGTGTGGTGGTGGCGGCGCTGTTCGGCCGGAGCATCGTGCGGCCGCTGGCGGAGCTCACGGCCGTGGCGGGCCACATCGTGGAGTCCGGCGACCTCACGCGCCCCATCAAGACGCGCGGCAACGACGAGGTGGGGCGGCTGTCCAACTCCTTCTCCCAGATGGTGGGCAAGCTGCGCGAGGTGACGCTCAACCTCCAGCACGCCGCCACCGCGCTCACGCAGTCCACGGACCACCTGAACGCGTCCTCCACGGAGCAGGCGCAGACCATCTCCCGCCAGGCCGCCGCGCTGCAGGAGACGCAGGTGACGGCGCAGGAGATCAAGCAGACCTCCACGCTGGCCGCGCAGAAGGCGGAGAGCGTGCTCAGCGTCGCCGAGCGCGCGGACACCCTGGCCAGGGCGGGCGAGGCCTCCATCGAGCAGACGATGGCGGGCCTCAACGACATCCGTGAGCAGGTGGGGGAGATTGCCCACAAGATCCTGGAGCTGGGCGAGCGCACGCGCCAGATTGGCGGCATCACCCAGACGGTGAAGGACCTGGCGGACCAGTCCAACATGCTCGCGCTCAACGCGGCCATCGAAGCGGTGCGCTCCGGTGAGCACGGCAAGGGCTTCAGCGTGGTGGCGCGCGAGATCCGCGCCCTGGCGGACCAGTCCATCCAGGCGACCACGCGGGTGCGGGAGCTGCTGGACGACATCGCCAACTCCGTCACCGCCGCGGTGCGCATCACGGAGCGCGGCGCGGAGCGGATGGAGGCGGGCCTGGCGCAGGTGCGCAACAGCGGGCAGAACCTGCGCGAGCTGTCCTCCATCGTCCAGGACAACGCCGCCGCCGTCCGGCAGATCGCCGCCGCGGTGAACCAGCAGAACGTGGGCATCAATCAGATCACCCTGGCGGTGAACGATTTGTCCAAGATGATGGACGACACCGTGGCCCGCATCGGGTCCACCGGTGAGGCGGCCACCACGCTTCAAATCATCTCCGAGCAGCTCTCCAGCGCCGTGGGCGCGTACAAGATCGAAGTGACGCTGAAGTAGGAAACACGAAGGCCCCGAGTCCCCATGTGAAGGGGGCCCGGGGCCTCGGGTGTTTCAGGCCTCAGCCGTGCTTCAAGCCGGCACGGCCTCGGTGGCTTCCGCCTGGAGCTTCACGGCGTCGTCCACGACGTCGAAGCGGGCCACGCCGCCGCTCTTGAGGGAGCCGAACAGCAGCGCCTCCGCGAGCGGCTTCTTCAGGGTGTTGTCCACGAGCCGCGCCATGGGGCGCGCACCGAAGGCCGGATCGTACCCGTGCTCGGCCAGCCACGCGCGGGCGGCGGGCGTGAGCTCCAGCTTGACCTTCTTCTCGTCGAGCACCTTCTGGAGCAGGCGCACTTCCTTGTCCACGACCTTGAGGATGACCTCGGGGGGCAGGCCGGAGAAGAGAATCCAGCCGTCCAGCCGGTTGCGGAACTCCGGCGTGAAGGTGCGCTCGATGGCCTTCTTCGCCCGCGAGCCGTCCACCACCACGCTGGTATCCCCGAAGCCCATGGCCTTGGTGCTCATCTCCTGCGCACCCGCGTTGGTGGTCAGGATGAGGATGATGTTGCGGAAGTCCGCCTTGCGGCCGTTGTTGTCCGTGAGCGTCGCGTGGTCCATCACCTGGAGCAGGATGTTGAAGAGGTCCGGGTGGGCCTTCTCAATCTCATCCAGCACCAGCACCGCGTACGGGTGCTTGCGCACGGCGTCCGTGAGCAGGCCGCCCTGGTCGAACCCCACGTAGCCCGGAGGCGCGCCGATGAGCCGGCTCACCGTGTGCTTCTCCGAGTACTCGCTCATGTCGAAGCGCAGGAACTCCACGCCCAGGCTCTGCGCCAGCTGCTTCGCCAGCTCCGTCTTGCCCACGCCCGTGGGGCCGGAGAAGAGGAAGCTGCCAATGGGCTTCTCCGGCGCGCGCAGGCCGGAGCGCGACAGCTTGATGGCGCCCACCATCTCTTCAATGGCCTTGTCCTGCCCGTAGATGACGCCCTTGAGCTCCTTGTCCAGGTTCTGAATCTGGACGCCCTCGCTCGCGGACACGCTCTTGGCCGGAATCTTGGCCATCTTGGAGACGACCTGCTCCATGTCGTGCGCGGACACGACGCCCGTGCGCACGCCCTCCGGCTTGAGCCGCTCCGCCGCGCCGGCCTCGTCGATGACGTCGATGGCCTTGTCCGGCAGGAACCGGTCGTTGATGTGCTTGGCCGCCAGCTCCGCCGCCGCCTGGAGCGCACCCTCGCCGTACTTCACGTGGTGGTGCTCCTCGTAGCGGCTGCGCAGGCCCTCCAGCACCTTGACGGTGTCCTCCACGCTGGGCTCGTCCACCTCAATCTTCTGGAAGCGGCGGGACAGCGCGCGGTCGCGTTCAAACGACGCCTTGAACTCCTGGAACGTCGTGGAGCCAATGCAGCGCAGCCGCCCGGAAGCCAGCGCGGGCTTGAGCAGGTTGGACGCGTCCATGGACCCGCCGCTCGTGGCGCCGGCACCGACGATGGTGTGGATTTCGTCGATGAAGAGGATGGCGTCCGGCAGCTCCTGGAGCGCCTTGAGCACGCCCTTGAGTCGCTCCTCGAACTGGCCGCGGAACTTGGTGCCCGCGAGCAGCGCGCCCATGTCCAGCGAGTAGACGACCGCGTTCTTCAGCGCCTCCGGCACGCGGCCTTCATGGATGTAGAGCGCCAGGCCCTCCGCGATGGCCGTCTTGCCCACGCCGGCCTCACCCACGTAGAGCGGGTTGTTCTTGCGGCGGCGGCAGAGCACCTGGATGGTGCGCTCCAGCTCCTTGTCGCGGCCGATGAGCGGGTCGATGCGGCCCGCCTTGGCCTCGTTGTTGAGCTGCACGGCGTACGCTTCCAGCGGGCTCTTCTTCTGGGACTCGCCGTCCTCGTCGTCACCGGCGGGCGTGGCGCGCGGCTCGCCCTCGGACTCGCCGTCCTTGGTGGTGCCGTGGGAGATGTAGTTGAGCAGGTCCAGGCGGGTGACGCCCTCCTGCTGCAGGAGGTAGAGCGCGTGGCTCTCCTCTTCGCGGAACATGGCGACCAGCACGTCCCCGCCGTCGATGTACTTCTGCTCCGCGGACAGCGCGTGCATGGCGGCGCGGTGGAGCACGCGCTCCACGCCGATGGTCTGCTGCGGCTCGGCGTCCACGTCGTCGGGCAGGCGCTCGACCGTCTCCTCCAGGAAGGAGGTCAGGTTCTCCTGCAGGCGCTTGACGTTCGCGCCGCAGCCCTTGAGCACCTCGCGGGTGCGGGACTCACGGGTGAGGGCCAGCAGCAGGTGTTCCAGGGTGAGGTACTCGTGACGCATCTTCCGCGCCTCGTCGAGCGCGGTGCGGAAGCTGGCCTGCAATTCTTTGGCAATCGATGGTCCTGCCACGGTTCAGCCTTCCTCGGGTTCCATGGACAGCCGCAGGGGGAACCCGTTGTCCCTCGCCGCGGCCTCCACTGTCTTGAGCTTCGTCTCGGCGACGTCGTAGGTATAAACGCCCGCCACTCCGATGCCGTTGTAATGAACGTGCATCATGATCTGCACGGCATCCGTCTCCGACTTGTGGAAGATCTCCTTGAGCACGGCCACGACGAACTCGCGCGTGGTGTAGTTGTCGTTGTGCAGGAGGACCTTGTAGAGCGTCGGCCTCTTCAGCTTCTGCTTGGGGACGGCCTCCGTGACGACCTGGCCGTCATCGTGTTGGTGCTTCTGAGCCATGGGCTTGCGGACTCCCTTGCCTGTGCGCTTCGCGAACCATTGGCGGGCCTGCTTGAAACCGCTCAGACCCGCTCCTTGAAACCCGTCTCCGCCCACCACAGGGGCAGGCCGCTTTCGACGGCTGCCCGCTCGTGCGCCAGGAAGCCGCGCACCGCCCGGTCCAGGCCGGGGTGGAGGAACAAATGCGCACTGTACGTGAGGTGCGGCTCGAAACCCCGGGTGAGCTTGTGCTCGCCGCCCGCGCCGGGCTCGAAGCGCTCGCGGCCCCGGGCGATGCAGTCCTCCACCGGGTGGTAGAGGCACGCGTTGAAGTGCAGGAACGGATGCTCCTCGAACGCTCCCCAATAACGGCCGTACAGCGTGCGTGGCCCGGTGAAGTTGAACGCGCCCGCCACCCTGCGGCCTTCCCGGCGGGCCTCCACGAACTCGCAGCGGTGCTTGAAGCCAGCGAGCAGGCGGGCGAAGAAGTCCTCGGTCAGCGAGCGCACGCCCCACGGATAGCGGTCCACCGTGGACACGTAGAGCCGGTGCGCGCAGGCCGCGTCCACGTCCGCCAGTTCGTCCCCCCGCAGCGTGCGCAGGGTGATGCCCGGGGCCTCCAGCTCGCGCCGCTCGCGTTGAATCTGATGCCGCCGCTTGGAGCGGAAGCGGGCGAGGAAGTCGTCGAACGTCCGGTACCCCGCGTTGCGCCACAGGTACTGCACGCCCAGGCGCAGCGCGTAGCCCTGCGCCTCCAGCACGGGCAGCTCGGCCTCCGTGGGGAAGAGGACGTGGACGCTGGAGAGCCCCTCGGCGCGCGCGTACTCCAGCGCGGCGGTGTACAGCTCCGCCTCGCGGGAGGGGGCGTCCTCGCCCGGGGCCACCAGCACGCGGCGGCCGGTGGCGGGGGTGAAGGGCACGCCCAGGACGAGCTTGGGGTAGTAGCGGATGCCCGCGCGCTCGGCGGTGGTGGCCCACATGGCGTCGAAGACGAACTCGCCGTGGCTGTCGTCCTTCAGGTACGCGGGCGCGGCGGCGATGAGGCGCGAGCCCCGCCACAGCGTGAGGTGGCGCGGGTGCCAGCCGCGCTCCGGCACCACGCTGCCGCTCTCCTCCAGGGCGGCGAGGAAGCCCCACTCCAGGAAGGGCACCGACTCCGGGTCCACGAGCGCGTCCCACACCGGCGCGGGAACGTCGGTGATGGACGTGAGCAGGCGCAGCGTGGTGGGGAGCGGGGCGGACATGGACGTGGCGAGCGTCAGCCTATAACGGCGCGTGGCGGCTGCCGCCATGACCGGCCGGCCGTCCTATTTGCCCCGCGTGAGCTCCTGGGCGAGGAAGCCGGCGACCTCCGTGAGCCCCGCGGCGGCGCGCTTGCGGCCCTCGTCGGACTCCATGACGCGGCGGGCGGCGTCGCTGGCGGTGCCCACCTCCAGGTCCACCAGGATGAGGAAGGCGCTCCACCCGGCCGTCACGGTGGCGACCTTGCCCGGCCGCTGGGGCCGGTCGCTCAGGGTGGCGGCTACCTTCTCCAGGAGGCCTTCTTCCTTGAGACGTTTCGTGCTCCCGAGCATCTGCGTCCAGGTGGCCTCCAGGAGGGAGGTCAGCAGGCGCCCGGAGAGGGCGGAGGACAGGCGCTGGGCGGCCTCCTCGGAGTCGATGCGGTGGGCGTCCGCGTAGGTGGGGCCCAGTTTGGCTACCACCACGGCCTTGGTGGCGAGGTGGGCGAGACGCGGCGGGAAGGGCATAGGAGCCCTGTCTTACATCGGTGACGGGCCGGAGTGAATGAACGGCGCGGGGCGTTTGCCTGACAGCCGGACAGGTTGCTATGGGGCCCGGCGCCCTTTAGACGTAGCGGACTTTCGTAGGGAGAACAGCATGTCAGTGAACATCCAGCTCGAGTGGACCCCCAACCCCAGCACGCTGAAGTACGTGGTGGACCGCAAGCTGCTGGCCGGTGGCGCGGTGAACTTCACCAACCGGGACGAGGCGCAGGCGAAGTCGCCGCTGGCGCTGCGGCTGATGGACATCACGGGCGTGACGGCGGTGATGCTGGGCACGAACTTCGTCACGGTGACGAAGGGCGAGTCGGGCGAGTGGGACGAACTCAACGACTCCGTCATGTCCACGCTGGACACGCACCTGACGGAAGGCCTGCCGGTGGTGGACGAGGCGGCCATCGCGGCGGCGCGCCAGACGGCGTCCGCGGACGGCACGGTGGAGCAGCGCATCCAGGTCATCCTGGACGAGGAGATCCGCCCGGCGGTGGCGCAGGACGGCGGTGACATCACGCTGGACCGCTTCGAGGACGGCATCGTGTACCTGCACATGAAGGGTTCGTGCGCGGGCTGCCCGTCGTCCACGGCGACGCTGAAGATGGGCATCGAGGGCCGGCTCCGGGAGATGATCCCGGAGGTCACCGAAGTGGTGTCCGTCTGAGGCGGAACGTCAAGGCGCCGCAGGTCCGCAAGGAGCTGCTGCCGGACCAGTCCCCCGCGCTCCTGCGTGAGCTGCACCTGCTCACGCGCGAGGGCAACCTCAACGCGGACGCGCTGCGCAAGCTCAAGCAGGTCAACCACCTGGTGGGCCTCTTGCGCCCCGCCATGGAGGACGTGCAGCAGCGCCACGCGAACCCCGTGGTGGTGGACGCGGGCAGCGGCAACGCGTACCTGGGCTTCGTCGTCTACGAGCTGTTCCTGAAGGACTCAGGCGGCGGTGAGCTGCTGTCCATCGAGGGGCGGCCGGACCTGACGGAGCGCGCGAAGGGCCGCGCCGAGCGGCTGCACTTCGACCGGATGCGCTTCCAGACGGCGCACATCGACGCGGCGGAGTACCCGGAGCGCATCCACGTGCTCATGGCGCTGCACGCGTGCGACACGGCCACGGACGACGCGCTGGTGGCGGCCATCAAGCACGGCGCGGACCACGTGGCGGTGGTGCCGTGCTGCCAGGCGGAGGTGGCCGCGCAGCTGAAGGAGAAGAAGGCGAAGCCGGCCGGCTCCATGCCGCTGCTCTTCCAGCACCCCTGGCACCGGCGCGAGTTCGGCTCGCACCTGACCAACGTCATCCGCGCGCTGACCCTGGAGGCCTTCGGCTACCAGGTGACGGTGACGGAGCTGACCGGGTGGGAGCACTCGTTGAAGAACGAGCTCATCCTCGGGCGGCGCGTGCACCGGGACAACCGGCGCGCGCGGCTGCAGCTCCAGGCGCTGCTGGCGGAGACGGGCGTGCAGCCCCGGCTGACGCGGCTGTTGGGCATCACGCCCGCGGGCGCTGGCTCGGAGCCCATGCCGGACGCGGAGCCGGAGCCCGTGCAGGACGCGGTGCCCGAGCCGGCTCCGGAATCCTGAACGCAAGCGCGCCCCTACCTGGACCGTAGGGATGGGCAGGTGACCTGACGGGCGGGGGCGTGTGCCCCCGCACCGGCGGCGCCGCCGTCCCGCGCGTGCGAGGCGGCGGGGCAGCCGTTACATGCCCGTCGCCCGTGCGGATGCGCACGGGAAGACATTCCAGAGGGCCGGGTTCCTTGAGGAGGGGCTCCGGAGGATGTCGGAGGACGTGGGCACGTCAGGGGTACCGGTCAGGATGACGTCATGCGGGAGGTCGGGCCGGGCGGCAGGACCCAGGGCGGCGTTCGCGGTGTCTGAATGCCGGGGTACGGAGTCTCGTCCCGGGATTGGGGCCGGCCCGGTGGCCGTCAGGGCACCGGATGCGAGTGGGGCGAGCCGTGAAGTCCCTCCGCCGTGACGCGGTAGGGGGTGTTGATGGGAAGGGGCATGGCCTTGGAGCTGGATGACTGGGGCGGGAGCGGTCCGCTCCTGCACTTCGCCTGCGCGAACGGTTTTCCTCCGGAGACCTACCGGAAGCTCTTCGCGCGGCTCGCGACCCGCTACCACGTGGTGTCGCTGCGCACGCGGGCGCTGACGCCGGGCCAGGACCCGAAGGCGCTCACGACCTGGAAGGAGCTGGGGGAGGACCTCGCGCGTGAGCTGAAGGCGCGCGGGCGCTCCGGCGTGCTGGGCGTGGGGCACAGCGTGGGCGGCACCAGCACGCTGATGGCCGCCGCCGCGAACCCGGGGCTGTTCCGCGCGGTGGTGGCGCTGGATCCCGTGCTGCTCACCGGCTCACGCCTGTGGGCGCTGCGCCTGCTGAAGCTGCTGGGCCGCATGGACCGCACCCCCATCGTGCGAGGCGCGCTGAAGCGGCGGGAGCGCTGGGCGACGCGCGAGGAGGCGGCCGCCGCGTACCGGCAGCGCACGCTGTTCAAGGACTGGGACGCGGACTGCTTCAGCGACTACATCACCCACGGGCTGGTGCCCTCGGACGCGGGCGGCTTCACGTTGCGCTTCCCGCGCGAGTGGGAGGCCCGCATCTTCGAGACCTTCCCCTCGGACCCGTGGGCGCTCATCCGCGCCAACGCGACGCCCACACTGGTGCTGCGCGGCGAGCGCTCCGACACGCTGCTCCCCGACGCGCTGGCGCGGGCGGGGCAGGAGATGAAGCGCACGCGGGTGGACACGCTGCCGCTCGCCTCGCACCTGTTCCCCATGGAGAAGCCGCGCGAGACGGCCGAGCACGTGCTGACGTTCCTGGACCAGCTGCCGCCGGTGGACGTCACCTCGCACTGACGCGTCAGCCGTAGGCCTCGCGCTTGATGCGCTTGTCCGGGATGCCCAGCTCGTGCAGGTGGCCCAGCACGGACTCCATGAAGCGCGGCGTGGCGGGCGTGCGCGTCTCCAGCGCCTTGCGCCGGTCCCACGCCGTGATGGCGGGCCCGCACACGTACACGAGGCAGCTGTCGGGGGCCGGCACCAGCTCGCGCAAGAGCGCCTCCGCCACGCGGCCCTTGCGCACCTGGGGGCCGTACTTCGTCTCATCCAGTTCGCGCGTGAGCGTGTGCACCACCCGCACCCGCTCCGGCGCCTGCCGCTCCAGCGCGGCCAGCTCTTCCCGGTAGAGGACGTCCGCCCACGTCTTGTTGGACGCGAGGAACGTGTGCCGCAGCTTCAGCCCGCGGTGCAGCGCGTCCTTCACGATGGCGAAGTTCGGCACCGCGCCGGAGCCCGCCACCACGTGCAGCACGTGGTCCGTCCGCTCCGCCGCGTCGTCCGGCAGCACGTACAGCCCCATGAAGCCCGTCACCTTCAGCTTCGCGCCCGTCAGCCGCCCATGCACCAAGAGGGGCGACAAGAGCGGCGGGTAGCGCGTGACGCCCGGGATGAACTCCTCGTCCTTCACCGTGATGGCCACGTGCCGCTCATGCGGCGCGGAGGCGAGCGAGTACGAGCGCGGCGCCTCCTTGCGCCCCTTCTGTTCCTTCAGGTACGCGCACTGCTGCGCGAGCGCCTGGAACTGGTGCGGGTCGATGTTGATGAACTGGCCGGCCTTGTAGTCGAGCGGTCCCGCGCTCGTATCCAGCTCCAGCAGCAACGTCGCCGTGTCGTGCGTCTCCATCCGCACGTCGGTGACGGTGGCCTCGTACTCGACGGGCCGCTTCGCCCGGGAGGGCGTGGCTTCTGCGCTCATGCGGCTCCCCATAACACGCGGGGTGCGTGGGGGCGCGCGGGATGGGCTCCCACGGATGGGCCTGGCGCGCCGGGACCGGGGGGCAGGCCGTTCGTTGGCTGGATGACGAAAGGGCAGGCGGGCGGCCTGGCGCTCCCGGAGGACCGCTGACCCACCCCACCGGGCAGGACTACATCTTCAGGTGGAGGTGGGCCGGTACCGTGCTTCGACTTCTCTTCGCCCTGATGTCTCTGCTCCCTTATGGCCTGCGCCGCCACGTCGTGCGCGGCCTGATGCACGGCGTGTGGGGCCGGCTGTCCCACGCGAAGGTGTATGGCCTGAAGGACCTGCCGGCGGGCCCCTGCCTCTTCATCTGCAACCACCTGTCCAACGCGGACGGGTTCACGCTCTACCGGGCGCTGCGTCCCCGGCAGGTCGTCTTCCTGGCGGGCGTGAAGCTGCACGGCACCGTGATGACCCGGCTGGCGGCGGAGACGATGGACACCATCGACATCACGCCCAACTCGCCGGACATCGAAGCGCTGCGCCGCTGCGTGGAGCTGCTCAAGGGCGGCCAGTCCGTCCTCATCTTCCCGGAGGGTGGCCGCAGCCGCTCCGCGGGGCTGCTCCAGGCGAAGAAGGGCGTGGGGCTCATCGCCAAGCGCGCGGGCGTGCCCATCGTCCCGGTGGCGCTCACGGGCACGGAGAAGCTGATGCCCATCAACGACGCGGACATGGGCGGCGAGCGCCTCTTCCACGCCGACGTCACCGTCACCTTCGGGCCCGCCTTCCGCATGGAGGACCTGGAGCCGGAGGTGGCCGGCGCCTCCGACACGCGCCAGGCGCTGGTGGACGCGATGATGCGCCGGGTGGCCGCGCTGCTGCCGCCGCAGTACCAGGGCGTCTATGCCGGAGGGCCGCAGCCGGTGGCCCCCACCGCGCCGCCTTCCGCCGTGCCTCCTTCGGCTTGAGGCCCCCAAAGACAAACGGCCGCGCGGGCGGGTGCCCACGCGGCCGTCTTTCTTCAAGCCGTCCCGGTTACTGGAGGAACGCCTTCTTCACTTCGGTGAGCAGCGGGTTCGCGCCCGTGGCGGGGTCCGTGCAGCCCTGGTTGATGGTCCAGATGATGGTGCCGCCGTAGCCGTTCGCCTTGGCGTACTGGCCCTTGGCCTGGATGGCCTCCGGACCGTCGTACGTAATCCAGCGCACCGTGCCGTCCTCCACCGGCGTGTTGAACGTGACGTAGTTGGCCTGCGCCGTCGCGTCCCACCGGAGCGTGCCCGTCTTGGAGAGCGCCAGAATCTTCTTGTACGTGAAGGAGTTGTCCCCGCCCACGTAGTCGGACCAGTGGGTGAAGGGCTGGCGCGGGCCGGTGATGTTGCGCCACGCGAGGCCGTAGAACGGGATGCCCATGCCCAGCTTCTCCTTGGGGATGCCCGCGGCCACCCAGGCCTTGAGGCTGGACTCGACGGACGTCGGGTGGGGGCCGGACTCGCCCTTGAGCGCGGACGTGAACCACGAATCCCAGCCGTCCCAGACGCCAATCATCTCGTAGGACATGACGTTCACCTGGTCCAGGTACTGGGCCAGCTGCGGGTACCACTTGAGCGACGCGTCCGAGGCGAAGTTGTTGTTGATCCACCCGATGGGGAACGTCAGCAGCATGTTGGGCCGCAGCTGCCGCAGCCGCTGCACCAGCGCGAGCAGGTTGGGCTTGTCCGCCTCCTCCACCGGCTCCCAGTCGATGTCGAGCCCGTCATAGCCGTGGTCGTCCATTACCTTGAGCAGGTTCTGGGCGAACTTCTCGCGGTTGGCGGAAGTGGCCGCGCCCACCCAGTTGGCGTGCTCGCCCGCGCCGCCCACCATGATGATGGCCTTGCGCCCCGCGGCGTGCGCGCGCGTGGAGAGCGTCTTCGCCATGGCGGAGCCGTTCGAGTTGTCGAAGATGGCGTCCACCGTGCCGTCCGTGTTCGGTGTCACGCGGCCCACGATGATGTGCGTCATCGCGCTGAAGTCCACCTTCTCCGGCGGGTACTCATCCGCGTTCCAGCCCGTGTAGTAGCCGGACACCCACTTGTTGGTGGTGCCCACCGGGCCCGTCACCACCACGTCCGCCGTGGCCTTCTTCGTCGTGTCCGCCTTGCTCGTGGCGACGACGTGGTAGGTGCCCGCCGTCTGGGGCGCGGTGTACGTGCCGCTGGTGGTGATGGTGCCGCCGGTGGAGCCTTCCTGCACGCTCCAGGTGACGGCCGTGTTGGTGCTGCCCGTCACCAGCGTGTTGAAGGTCTGCACTCCGCCCCGGGACAGCGTCACGCTCGCGGGGGTGACGCTGACGCTCACGCCCGTGGTGGAGGTCCGCTTGCCGGACACCGCCGTGGACTTCGCGCTCTCACCGGCCGCGTTGAGCGCGGTGACGGCGTACCAGTACGTCGTGTTCACGGCCGCGCTGGTGTCCTTGTAGGACGCGGCGCTGAGCGCGGAGGAGGTCAACCGCGTGTACGTGCCCGTCTGCGACGTGGCGCGGTAGACGTGGTAGCCCGTGGCGCCCGTCACCGTGCCCCAGGTGAGGGCCACGTCCGTCGCGGAGCCCGTGGCCTTCAGGGCCGTGGGCGCGGACGGGGCGGTGGTGCTCGCCGCCAGGCGCACGTTGTCGAAGTACATGACAGGCAGCGTGCGGCCCGCGTTCTCCATCACCACCAGGCCATCCAGGGTGGCGTTGGCCGCGCCCAGCGTGGACAGCGGCATGCGGCACAGCGTCCACGCGTTGGCCTTGAGGGTGCCGCCCGCGCAGGTGGGGTTGAGCGCCACGGGAGGCTTCGCCACGCCGCCCACGCTCGCGTAGAGCGCGATGGCGGGGTTCGCCGTCGCGCCGGGGTTCACCTGCAGCTCCACGAAGCCATAACCCGTGGTGGGCACGCCCGCGTGGTGGAAGTACAGGCCCTTCCAGGGGCCGAACGTCGCGGAGATGGAACGGGTGCCCGCGTAGACGGGCTTCGTCGCGGTGAGGCTGTGCGTCGCCCAGGACCAGTCCTGCCAGCCCGAGCCGAGCGCGTCGTCATACATCGTGGTCGCGCTCGCGAGCGCGTCCCCGGACATTCCCAGCGAGTCGTCGTCGCCCGCGGTGGACGTGAAGTCCGGCGCGCCACCGCAGCCGGTGTGCATCGCGCCCAACGCCACGAGGAACCCAATGAGCTGCCTTCTCAAGTTCGCTCCTGCGGCCAGGTGGAAGGGGCGGGTCCGGGGCTACGGCATCCCCTGCCCGCGGCGCGTGGCAGGAGTCCCCGGTCGCCCTGTCGCGCGCCGGAATTGGCGAGCGGGGGAGGGGGGACCTGGCGAATCGCAGGCGGAGAAACACCGCGATTGAGCGTCTGCGTTCAAGGCATGGGGTGGGGTATTTCGGTACGTCACGAGGACGCCAGGCCGCTGTGTCAGCGGCACGGCGGGCGTCTGTTTCCAGAGGGAAACGCGCCTGGTGACGGCCTGGGCTGGCGGGCGCTTTAAACGCCTGGAGGCGCCACGGGGGCGCCTCCAGGGGAAAGACAGCCACGCTGCTACACGGCTGGCTTCAATCCTTCACGGGCAATGGATGCGGGATGTCCTGGTTGCTCGCGGACGTGAGGAAGCTCCACGCGCTCTTGTCACCGCCCAGGTACGTCTGGAAATGGTTCTCCCCGGGGCGGAAGAGGTCCGTCTGCTTGAGCCGCTGATGCAGCGCGGGCAGGTGGTAGTAGGGCACGGACGGGAAGAGGTGATGGGAGAGGTGATAGCTGGCGTTGAAGGGCGCGATGAAGAAGCGCTCGAGCCAGGTGGCCCCCTCCACGTCCCGCGTCTCGTGCGTCTCATCCGGGGTGGCGGGGGTGAAGGGGTGCTCCACCAGCGCGCGGATGCGGAACGCCATCATCATCAGCGTCAGCGACGGGATGGACCACAGCAGGAGGTAGTGCAGCCAGCCGCCCGTGAGCGTGAGGAAGGTGATGAAGCCGGCCAGCCACAGCGCGTAGCGGACATGCTCCGCGCGGGAGATGGGCGGGCCCCCCTTGCCCATGGAGCGGCCCGTATAGGACCAGGGAACGACGATGCGCAGGTGGGAGAGGGAGAAGAAGCCCACCATGTCCCCCAGCAGCACCAGCGCCGCGCTCCCGCGCGTGCGCGGGAAGATCCACGCACGGTCGCGCTGCGCCGTGCGCCAGTACGGGTCCTTCTCCGTGTTGACGTAGCGGTGGTGCTCCACGTGCTCCTTGCGGTAGCCCTCCGTGGTGATGTTCATGGGGAACGCGCACAGCAGGTCCGACACCAGGTCGTTGAGCTTGCGGTTCGTGAGCAGGTGGTGGTGCGAGGCTTCATGCACCAGGCTCAAGAGCGCGTGCTGCCGCGAGGAGATGACCACCGCGGCCAGCACCCACGCCCACCACCGGTCCACCTGAACCACGAACGCCACCGACAGCGCGATGATGAGCCATTGACGCGCCACCGCCCACAGGCCGCGCGCGTTGGTCACCACCGACAGCTGCCTCACCGACGCCGTCAACGCACGGCGCTCAAACGCTCGGGAGGTGACCGCTTCCGAGTCATCCACCGACAACGGTTCTGGAACGGCGAGCATCTGGGGACAGACCTCCTGCCGGGCGCGAGTGCTCTGGCGGAAGGCCGGGAGGTCGTTTCCTTCCCCCCTGCATCCCAAGGCGACCCCCTGCCGCACACCCCGGTTCATGTGGGATTACACCGCCTTGGCGGTAATACTCTCATATCATGGTAATTGAGAGGTCCGAAAGACCCGCTCAGTCTTACAGCCATGACGGACATGGCGGGTCCAAGGGGTGGGGTGCGGAGGCGGATGTTGAGTGGTGTCCAGAAGGCCGCCCCTGGGGAGGGCTGGCGCCCGGGAAGACAGGGGGCCAAGGCCTTTTGGCCGGTGCAATGGAGGGGATGTCCGTACACTGGACCCGAACCCCTTTCCGCGTATCGCGGCGGCCCACAGGAAAGGCGGGGGGGCTGCTGGACCACCCCCGTGAATGGATGCAGGCACCCTTCGACTTCCAGAAGCTCTTCGAGCTGTCGCCCAATCCCTACATGCTCCTGGATCGGGAGCTGCGGTACGTGACGGCGAACCCCGCCTACCTGCAGGTGACCGCCAGCCGGCTGGAGGACCTGGTCGGGCGCACTCCCTTCGAGGCGTTTCCGCACGACCCGGATGACCCGGCCCATCCCAGCACCCGGATGCTGCGGGAGTCGTTCCAGCGGGTGCTGGCGGAGCGGGCGCCGGACACCCTGGCGCTCATTCCCTACCGGGTGCCCCGCCAGACGAGCGCGGGCATCGTGCTGGGGGAGCGCTACTGGAGCGCCACGCACACGCCCCTCTTCGACGCGCGGGGCGAGGTGGCCTTCATCCTCCAGCACACGATGGACGTGACGGAGCTGCAGCTGCTCAAGCAGGCCGTGCGCGAGGTGGAGACGTCGCTGGAGGAGGGCGTGCCCCGGACGCAGCTGATGGGCGGGGTGCTGGCGCGCGCCCAGGCGGTGCAGGACGCCAACCGGGTGCTGGATGACGAGCGCCGGCACCTGCGCCGCCTGTTCGAACAGGCCCCGGGCTTCATGTGCGCACTGAAGGGGCCGGAGCACGTCTTCGAGCTGGCCAACCGTTCCTACCTCACGCTCGTGGGCAACCGGGACCTGCTGGGCAAGTCCGTCCGCGAAGCGCTGCCGGAGGTGGCCGAACAGGGCTTCATCGGCCTGCTGGACCGGGTGTTCAAGAGCGGCGAGCCCTTCGTCGCGCACAACATGGCCCTGCAGCTTCAGCGTGAGCCCGGGGCGCCGCTCGTGGACGTCTTCCTGGACTTCGTCTACCAGCCCATCGTGGAGCTGGATGGCAGCGTGTCCGGCATCTTCGTCCAGGGCCACGACATGACGGCGCAGAAGCGCGCCGAGGACGAACTGTCGCGCCACCGCGACCACCTGGAGGAGCTGGTGCGCGAGCGCACGCGGGCGCTGGAGGAGAGCGAGGCGGAGCGCCGCCAGGCGGAGGCCGCGCTGCTCCAGGCGCAGAAGATGGAGGCGGTGGGCAAGCTCACCGGCGGCGTGGCGCACGACTTCAACAACCTGCTCCAGGTGGTGAGCGGGAATCTCCAGCTGCTCCAGCGCGACGCGGTGGGGGACTCGCGCACGCAGCGGCGTCTGGAGACGGCGCTGGGCGCGGTGGAGCGCGGGGCGCGGCTGGCCTCGCAGCTGCTTGCGTTCGCGCGCCGGCAGCCGCTGGCGCCCACGGCGCTCAACCTGGGCCGGCTGGTGCGCGACATGGACGACCTGTTGCGCCGCGCGCTGGGCGAGGACGTGGAGGTGGAGACGGTCATCGCGGGCGGGCTGTGGAACACGTCCGTGGACCGCAACCAGCTGGAGAACGTCATCCTCAACCTGGCCATCAACGCGCGCGACGCCATGGACGGCCGGGGCAAGCTGACCATCGAGGCCGGCAACGCGATGCTGGATGACCACTACGCGATGCTGCACCCGGAGGTGTCGGCGGGGCAGTACGTGCTCCTGGCCATCTCCGACACGGGCACCGGCATGACGCCGGAGGTGATGCAGCGCGCGTTCGAGCCGTTCTTCACCACGAAGCCGGAGGGCCGGGGCACGGGCCTGGGGCTGAGCATGGTGTACGGCTTCGTGAAGCAGTCCGGCGGCCACGTCAAAATCTACAGCGAGCTGGGCCACGGCACGTCCATCAAGATCTACCTGCCGCGCACCTTCCAGGCGGCGGTGCAGCCGGCGGAGAACAGCACCGGGCAGGTGGAGGGCGGCACGGAGACCATCCTCGTCGTGGAGGACGACGCGGCGGTGCGGGCCACGGTGGTGGAGGTGCTCACGGAGCTGGGCTACCGCGTGCTCAAGGCACACGACGGCCAGAGCGCGCTCGCGGTCATCCAGAGCGGCCTGCCGGTGGACCTGCTCTTCACGGACGTGGTGATGCCGGGGCCGGTGCGAAGCCCGGAGCTGGCGCGGCTGGCGAAGGCGCACCTGCCGGACCTGGAGGTGCTCTTCACGTCCGGCTACACGGAGAACGCCATCGTGCACGGCGGCCGGCTGGACCCCGGTGTGAACCTGTTGTCCAAGCCGTACCGGCGCGAGGACCTGGCGCGGAAGATCCGCGTGCTGCTGCGCGGACGCGAGCAGCGGCTGACGGCGAAGCAGTACCGCACCCCCCCGCCCGCGGAGGCCCGGCCGAAGGGCACGCTGCGCATCCTGCTGGTGGAGGACGACGCGGACATCCGCGAGTCCGCGTCCGAATTGATGTCGGACCTGGGGCACACCGTGCACGCGGTGGAGACCGCGGAGGCCGCGAGCGAGCTGCTGGCGAAGGAGCCGTTCGATCTGCTCTTCACGGACGTGACGCTGCCGGGAAAGTCCGGCGTGACGCTGGCGCGCGAGGCCGTGCGGCGGTATCCGGCGTTGCGCATCATCATCGCGTCCGGGGACTCGCGCGCGGTGTCGGGCGAGGACGGCAAGGCGTTGGAGCGCGTGGTGCTGCTGCCCAAGCCGTATGACTTGAACCAGATGGAGCGCGCGCTGGAGCAGGCCGCCGAGGACGCTGGCCCCACTGCCCGGGCGAGGCCGGCGTGACGGACGCGCGGGCCCGGACGGGCGAAGTCATCTACGTGTCCACGCTGCCGGGCCTGGAGCCCGCGCTGGAGGCGGAGGCTCGCGAGCGCGGGCTGTCCTTCCGGCGCGCGGAGGGCGGCATCGAGTGCGAGGGCCCGGCCGGCCTGCACCAGACGGCGAACCTGCACCTGCGCACCGCGAGCCGCGTGCTGCTGCGCCTGGGCACCTTCAGCGCGCCCACCGCGGACGCGCTGGTGCAGGGGCTGGAAGCGCTGCCCCTGGCGGACGTCTGGGACGGGAAGGTGCCGCTGCGGATGTCGGTGACGCTGCACCGCTCCGTGGCCCCGGGCCCGGCCGTGGTGCTGGAGTCCGCCTCCGTGGCGTGGGGCCAGGAGGTCGCGGCCGCGGGCCACCTGGACGACGAGGACGGCGGGCCGGGGCTCACGCTGCTGGTGCGCGGAGACGGAGAGCGCTGGACGGTGAGCGCGGACACGTCCGGAGCGCCCCTGTACCAGCGCGGCTACCGGCAGGAGGTGGGGCGCGCGCCCCTGCGCGAGACGCTGGCCGCGGGCATCCTGCGGCTCGCGGGCTACGCGGGCGACGTGCCGCTGGTGGATCCAATGTGCGGCTCGGGCACGTTCCTGGTGGAGGGCGCGTGGCTGTCCCAGCGCCGCGCGCCGGGCATGCTGCGCACGTTCGCGTTCCAGTCCTTCCCCTCCTTCGATTCGCAGGCCTGGGCACGCCTGCGCGCGGAAGCGGAGGCCGGGTCGCTGGCGGAGCCTCGCGCGCCCATGCGCGGGTTTGATCTCAACGCGGGAGCGCTGGGCACGGCGCGGCGCAACGCGAGGCGCGCGGGTGTGACGCTGACGTTGGAGCGCCACGACCTGCGCACGCTGAAGGCGCCACCGGATGCCCCCGGGCTCGTGGTGGCCAACCCGCCCTACGGCAAGCGCGTGGGCGAGGCGGACGACCTGCCGGAGCTCTACCGCGCGCTGGGCGCGACGATGAACGGCGCGTTCCGCGAGTGGCGCAAGGCGCTCATCGTCCCCGAGGAGCCGAAGCTGGTGGCGTCGCTGGGGCTCAAGGGCGCGCGCTCGCTCAACGTGAAGAACGGCGGCCTGCGCTGTCTGCTGTTGCTCTCGGGCGCTTGAGCTGGAGCGTCAGTACCCGCTCGAAGTGAGCGGGTGGCCGCACTGATGCTGCCGAAGCGCGGTCTGCTGTTGCTGCGTGTCGCTAGAGCGGCAGCTCCAGCTCGAAGCGCGCGCCGCCCTCGGGCCTGGCGCCCGCGCGCACCTTGCCCCCGTGCGCGAGCACCACGCGCCGCACGATGGCCAGGCCCAGCCCCCGGCCGTTGGCCCGGGTGAGGAAGAAGGGCTCGAAGACGCGCTTCGGATCCAGGCCCGCGATGCCCGGGCCCTCGTCCTCCACGACCAGCGACACGCCGTCCGTCACGCGGCGCACCGCCACGCGCACCGTGCCCCCGGACGGCGAGGCCTGGATGGCGTTGCGCATCAGGTGCGTGACGGCCAGCTGCAACAGCGTCTCGTCGCCGGACAGGTCCGGCACGTCCGGCGCCTCGTCGAAGGCCACGCGCGGCTTGGGCAGCTCCTCGCGGCCGTGGAGCAGCTGCGCGAGCGCCCGGTGCACCAGCTCCCCCAGCGACACGGGGCGCGGCCGGGGTTCCAGCGGGCGCACCGTGTCCAGCAGGTCGCGCACGATGTCCTCCAGCCGGATGGCCTCCTCCTCCAGCATCTCCACCGCGGACGCACCCGCGGGCCCAAGGCGGGGCTCGCGCTTGAGCACCGCCACCGTGTTGAGGATGGCGCCCAGGGGGTTTCGCACCTCGTGGGCCACCACGCCCGCCGCTTCGCCCAGCACCGTCAGCCGCTCGCTGGCGATGAGCTCGTTCTGCAGGCGGTGCACCTCCGCGAGCCGCGCCTCCGCCGCGCGGTGGTGGCGCACGTTCTCCAGCGCGCCTCCAATGAGCTGCGCGAACAGCTCCAGCGCTCCCGCGTTCGCGGGCGTCAGCGTGGTGGACTGCACCGCCAGCACGCCGAAGGGCTCGTCCCCCACGAAGATGGGCGCGTCCAGCGCGCGCGAGCCCGGCGGATAGACGCGCTGGATGTTGTCCGCCACCTCCGGCGAGTGCAGCCGCCGCGCCATGCTGAACGCGTCCGGATGGAACACCGACCGGCGGCTCGTGAGCACCTCCGCCAGGTGCGGCATCCCCGAGCGGGGGAAGCGCACCTGGTGCACGTCCTGTCCGTACAGCCGCGCCGCGGCGGCCAGGCTCTCCGGCTCCTGTCGCATGGGACCGTGGCGCAGGAAGTCCCCCTCCAGCAACATCACGGACACGTAGAAGCCCTGCCGGTGCACCGCGTCCACCGCCAGCTCCAGCACCTGCGCCTCATCGCGGCAGCGCAGCAGCTCCGCCGCGGTGGACACCAGCACGGTGGACAGCTTCCGCACCGCGTCCCCGCCCTCCGCGTCCAACAGCAGCACCAGCTGCTCCTCCGGCACGCGGCCCGGCGCGGTGATGGGGGAGAGCAGGTGCTGGCGTCCGTCCGCGCCGCGCACGCGCACCCACGCGGGCTGTACCGGCGGGGGCTGCTCGCCGCGCGCCAGCGCTTCGGCCATGGGCTCCACCCACGCGCGCTCCTCCGGGCCGAAGCGCGCGGCGAGCTCCATCAGCGACGGCAGCTCGTCCTCGCCAAGGCCCAGCAGCGTGCGCATCGCGGCGTTGGTGAACACCAGCCGGTCGCCTCGAATCACGAACAGGGGCACCGGCAGCGCGGGCAGGAGGCCATCCAGCGAGCCCGGCGGAACGGGCGCGCTCATCGCCGCACCCTCGCCGGGGGCCACCGGGTGATCCTGGCCGCGGGCTCCGGGGCTTCCGGAGCCTGGGGGGCCCCAGGCAATCGCCGCGCGGGTGCTCCGTAGGAAGGGGTGAAGGCGTTGAGCACTGGAGAAGAGACCATGAACTTCGCGAACGTGTTGGACCGCAGGGACCTGGAGTTGAAGTCCGTCATGGCCGTGTGGGTGGCCTTCGTGGCGATGGGCGGGGTCTTCCTGGGCCAGTTGTTCTAGGCCCGGGCGAGTCGAACCGCCCGGGAAGCAGTCACGGCTTCTTGGTGCGGCGGACGTACTGCTGGATGAAGTCCCGTTCCTCCGCGCGCAGCGCGCTCAGGCGCAACCCGTAGCCGCGGGGGTTCTTGCCGTCGTCCAGGGAGTTCTCCCAGATGACGGAGCTGCGCAGGGTCATCACCCGCTCCGGATCATCGAAGCGCAGCGTCAACTCCACCTGCGTGCCCAACCGCAGCGGCCGGTCCGTGCCGATGAACAGGCCGCCCGACGACAGGTTGATGATGCGGTGGTCGGTGAAGATGCCCGTGTTCTTCATCGTCACCTTCACGTCCGCGTGGAGCCGGTCGTCCGACCGGCGCTCCAGACCCACGAACTCGGCGCTCGAGTACGAGGGCGCGGGGGCGGCGATGGG
>NZ_RAWL01000810.1:0-1136 GCF_003668885.1 Corallococcus sp. AB049A
CCCCGGGGGCCCTCGCCCACGCGCTCCATCCCCGCCAGCAGGATGCGCAGCCGCTGCCGCACCAGCGCGGAGGCCAGGTGCTCGCGCGCCACGTCCAGGCGCGAGGCCATCTCCCGCAGCAGCGGGACCAGGACCGTGTCGCAACAGGCAAGGGCGTCCAGCCCCAGCAGGGCCTCGGTGAGCGCCGCGTCCGCGGACTCCTCGTCCAGCGCCATCACCGCCGCCCAGAAGCGCTCCACCCCTCGCAGCCGGGGAGACTCGGAGGGCCGGGGCTCATCGCGCACCTGGGCGATGGCCTCGCTCACCGACAGGCCCTCCTCGATGAGCTTCGCCACCCGGCGGACGGCCTCCACCTCGTCGCGTGAATAGACGCGGTAGTTGTTCTCGCTGCGCTCCGGGCGCGGGAAGCCGTGGCGCCGCTCCCAGGCGCGCAGCGTGGCCTCGCGGATGCCGGTGAGTCGGGCGATGGTGCGGATGCGCAGGCTCATGGGGCCAGGCCTCGCGCGCGGTCCCAGCGCTCCGCCACGCCTCGCGCCCCCGCCAGCTTCTGCGTGAAGCCCTCCAGGCTCGTGGCCCCGGACACCCGCCGCACCAGGGCCTCCAGGTTGCCCTGGAAGCGCTCCAGCGGCCCGGCCTCGTGGACGGTGCCCACCTCCAGCAGGACGTCCGGCCGCTCGTGCTCGAAGAAGGCGTAGCGGATGGCGATGGGCACGCACTCCGCCTTCGCCGCGCGGGCCAGCAGCTCCACGCCGCGCTCCAGCTTCAGTGGCAGCTGGCCGAAGGGCCGGTGCTCGCCCTCCGGAAAGACACACACCGCGGCGCCCGGCTTGCGCAAGAGCTCCTTCGCGTACCGCAGCGAGGACAGGGACGACATCGCGTCCTGCTTGCGGATGCTGAAGGCCCCCATCTTCGTGTGGAAGGGGTAGCGGCGCAGGTTGTCCTCGTCCATGAGGCAGTAGCCGTCCCAGCCCGCCACCTGGCAGAGCTGGTGCAGCACGAAGCCGTCCCACCAGTTGGAGTGGTTCAGGTAGACGAGCCGGCCCACGCCGTCGGAGGGCAGCTCGCCGCGCACCCACAGGCCGCGGAACGTCGAGCGGACCTTCCACCCGATGTACCGGTCCACCGCCCACCCGAAG
>NZ_RAWL01000811.1:0-1135 GCF_003668885.1 Corallococcus sp. AB049A
GCGAACCGGAGCTCCTTCTCCATCGCGACCGGGGTGATGAGCTCCACCTCGATGGCGATGTTGTCGCCCGGCATGACCATTTCGACGTTGTCCGGCAGCTTCACCGTGCCCGTCACGTCCGTGGTGCGGAAGTAGAACTGCGGACGGTACCCCTTGAAGAACGGGGTGTGGCGGCCGCCCTCTTCCTTCGACAGCACGTAAATCTGCGCCTTGAACTTCGTGTGTGGCGTGATGCTGCCCGGCTTCGCCAGCACCTGGCCGCGCTCCATGTCCTCGCGCTTGAGGCCACGCACCAGCGCGCCGATGTTGTCGCCCGCCCGGCCCTCGTCCAGCAGCTTGCGGAACATCTCCACGCCCGTCACCACCGTCTTCTGCGTCGCGCGCAGGCCGACGACTTCGACTTCCTCGCCCACCTTGATGATTCCGCGCTCCACGCGGCCCGTCGCCACCGTGCCACGACCGGCGATGGAGAAGACGTCTTCCACCGGCATCAGGAAGGGCTTGTCCGTCGCGCGCTGCGGCGTCGGAATGTAGGCGTCCACCGCCTCCATCAGCTTCAGGATGGCCGGCTCGCCGATGTCGCTGGTGTCACCCTCCAGCGCCTTCACCGCGGAGCCGGGGACGATGGGGATGGTGTCGCCGGGGAACTCGTACTTCTTCAGCAGGTCGCGGACTTCCATCTCCACGAGCTCGCGCAGCTCGGGGTCGTCCAGCAGGTCCACCTTGTTCAGGAAGACCACGATGTAGGGGACGCCGACCTGGCGCGCCAGCAGGATGTGCTCACGCGTCTGGGGCATCGGGCCGTCCGCCGCCGACACCACCAGGATGGCGCCGTCCATCTGCGCCGCGCCCGTAATCATGTTCTTCACGTAGTCGGCGTGCCCCGGGCAGTCGACGTGCGCGTAGTGGCGGTTCTTCGTCTTGTACTCCACGTGCGCCGTGGAGATGGTGATGCCGCGCTCACGCTCTTCCGGCGCCTTGTCAATCTGGTCGTACGCCAGGAACGTGGCGCCACCGGTCTTCGCCAGCACCTTGGTGATGGCGGCGGTCAGCGACGTCTTGCCGTGGTCCACGTGCCCAATCGTTCCGATGTTCACGTGGGGCAGGCTGCGATCGAACTTTTCCTTGGACATGA
>NZ_RAWL01000812.1:0-1130 GCF_003668885.1 Corallococcus sp. AB049A
GTGTATAAGAGACAGTCCCCATCTCGCGCGCGGCCTCCGCGCCGGGCCGGGACCTGGCCGTGCTGCTGGAGCAGGCGCGCAGCATGAACGCCAGCGACCTGCACCTGGTGGCGGGACGGCCTCCGCTGATGCGCCTCGCCGGTGAGCTGCTCCCGCAGGACACGCCGCTGTCCCCGGAGACCGTGGAGCGGCTGCTGCTGCCCATCATCCCGGAGCGGCTGCGGCCCGTGCTGGAGCGGGACGGCAGCGTGGACTTCGCGCTGGACTCCGAGGACACCGGCCGCTTCCGCGTCAACGTGGGCCGCCAGCGCACGGGCCTCAAGGGCGTCTTCCGCGTCATCGCCCGCGAAATCCCCACCCTGGAGTCGCTGGGCCTGCCCGCGGACATCGCCAAGGCCACGCACCACCACCAGGGCCTCATCGTGCTCACCGGCCCCTCCGGCCACGGCAAGACGAGCACGCTCGCGGCGCTGGTGGACATCATCAACCGCGAAACCACGCACCACGTGCTCACCGTGGAGGATCCGGTGGAGTACGTGCACCCGCGCAAGCGCGCCCTCATCAGCCAGCGCGAGGTGGGCACCAGCACCCGCACCTTCGCCAGCGCCCTCAAGGGCAGCCTCCGCGAGGACCCGGACGTCATCGTCGTGGGCGAACTGCGCGATACGGAAACGGTGCGCATGGCGCTCGCCGCCAGCGAGACGGGCCACCTGCTCATCAGCACCATGAACACGCCCAGCGCGGCGAAGACCATCGACCGGCTCATCGACCTCTTCCCGCCGGGAGATCAGCAGCAGGTGCGGCTGTCGCTCTCCAGCGGCCTGCGCCTCATCGTCAGCCAGCGGCTGATGCCCGCCGCGGACGGCAAGTCCATGGTCGCCGCGGCGGAGGTGCTCACCGGCTCCGTGGCCCTGGGCAACCTCATCCGCGACAACAAGACCTTCCAG
Organism: Corallococcus sp. AB049A; assembly: GCF_003668885.1. Taxonomy (NCBI): domain Bacteria; kingdom Pseudomonadati; phylum Myxococcota; class Myxococcia; order Myxococcales; family Myxococcaceae; genus Corallococcus; species Corallococcus sp. AB049A. The sequence continues at coordinate 948 of NZ_RAWL01000812.1, forward strand.
ATCCCCTCGCTCCAGCAGCGCGGCAAGTCGCTGGGCATCATCCGCTTCGAGGACTCGCTCGCGGACCTGGCGCGCTCCGGCAAGGCCACGCTGGAGACCGTGAAGGGCTTCGCGGAGAACCCGGACGAAATCGAGGCCATGGTGACGGGCCGCCGGCCTGGAGCCGCCCCCACCGTGCCCCCG
>NZ_RAWL01000813.1:0-1119 GCF_003668885.1 Corallococcus sp. AB049A
GGCGAGGCCCTGGCCGCGCAGGTGCTGGGGGCGATGGAGGCCCGGGCCCCGCGCCGCTGAAAGTGCCGGGTATCCGTCAGCAGGCGTGCAGGCGCGCGGACTTCAGCGCGGACACGCGCGGTTTTCACGCCCGCCGCGTGGTCCACCGGTAGACTCGGCCCCTCCCCCACCGACCCGTGCCTGCCTTCGTGAAGACGTCACGTCCCGCTTCCTTTTCCCTTTTGGGTTTCCTCGCGCTGGGCGTCCTCGGTGCGTGTGGACCGTCGCCCACGACCATCACCCTGGAGCAGCCCGAGCAGCGCTACCTGCGCACGCAGGGGCAGAACCTGCCGCTCAGCTACACCGTGCTGGACGCGGACGGGCGCAAGATGATGGACACGCGCCTGCGCTGGACCAGCTCCGCGCCGGAGGTGGCCTCCGTGCTGGAGGACGGCACGGTGGTGGCGCGCAAGTCCGGAAAGACAATCATCGGCGTGCAGGGCGGACGGGCGAAGGCGGCGCTGCCGTTGGACCTGACCATCCTCGCGTCGCTGGACGTGCGCGCGCCGGGCGCGGACTTCGTGGAGGTGGGGCGCACCATCAAGCTGCGCGTGGTGGCGCGCAATGAAGCGGGCCACGTCATCCCCGACGCGACGCCCGACTTCCGCTCCAACAACGAGGCCGTGGCGCGCGTGGAGAACGGTGAGCTCATCGCCGTGACGGCCGGCGTGGCCACCGTCACCGCGACGCTGGGGCACCTGCACCGCGCCATCGCCGTGCAGGTGGTGCCGCCGGACTTCGTGCGCCTGGGGCTGAACCTCACCTCGTACACCTTCAAGAAGAAGGGCCAGTCGGTGATGGTCCAGGCGCGCGCGTACAACCGCAACGGCGTGGCGCTGGAGAAGGTGCCGCTGGAGTGGTTCAGCTCCAACAGCGCCGTGGTGACGGTGTCCCCCGAAGGCCGCGTGACGGCCGTGGGCAGGGGCCGCGCGGTGGTGTCGGTGGTGGCCGGCCGCCGCCGCACGGCCGCGGACTTCATCGTCGAGTAGGGCCTGCCTACGGCTTCTTCGCGGGCGGCGCGGGCTTCTTGCCGCCCTTCTTCCTGGACGCGGCCTCCACGTCATCCGGGCAGGGCGGGCG
>NZ_RAWL01000814.1:0-1107 GCF_003668885.1 Corallococcus sp. AB049A
TCCCCCACGCTCGATGCAGGATTCGAACCCGAGGCCTCTGGCTCCGGAGGCCGACGTCCGGGCTCAATAAAAAACGCGCCGTGCGTGTAGGGACGACCCGATTTTCGGGGTCATTTCGTATCTCATTTCCAGAAGGGGCCCGGCCGGCGCCGCCTTCTTGAAACACGGAGCCCTCCACGTGCTGCCAGGAACAGAGCGGTCAGTCTTGGAGGCCTTCCGCCGGGGTGACACCGCGGTGCTCACCCAGGTCTACCGCACGTATTCGCCAGAGGTGCTGCGCTACCTGTCCCGGCGCTTCTCCGTGCACTCGGAGACCGGCACGCGCTCCGTCGCGCTCACGCCCCTGGACCTGGACGCCGCCCACCAGGAGACCTTCGTGCGGGCCTTCCGCCCCCACATGCGCCAGGCCTACGACGGCGTGCGCCCCTACCTGGGCTTCCTGCTCACCGTCGCCCGCTCCACCGCCATTGACTTGATGCGCGCCTCCGGCCGCGTGGCCCGGGAGGCCATCCCCCTGGATGACGCGCCCGAGCTCACCCACGCCCCCACCGAGAGCAAGAGCCCGGAGGAAGAGGCCCTGGGCGCCGAGGTCCGCTCCATCGTGCGCCGCTTCCTGGAGGGGCTGCCCGCCGAGGGGCGCGCGCTCGCGCAGCTGCGCTTCATGGACGGCCTGTCGCAGGAGTCCGCCGCGGACCAGCTGAAGCTCACCCGCGGCGAGGTGCGCGTGCGCGAGCGCCGCCTGCGGCTGCAGTTCACGGAACACCTGAAGGACTCGGGCTGGTTGGACAGCGACGTCATCCCGGGCCGCCTGCAGCTGGGCGCCCTGCTGGCCACCCTGGCCCTGCTGTGCGCCATCCCATTCGGGAGCCTCCCATGAAGTGGTACGAACGACATGTGGACGCGGGACTGACGCGCTGGTCCCTGGGGGAGCTGTCCGCCCCCGAATCCTCGCGGCTCCTGCGCCACGCCCACGCCTGCGCCCGCTGCGGCACCCGCTATGACAAGTGGGCCCGCGCCCACCGCGTCCTCGAGTCCGGCCAGACGGACAGCCCCACCGCCACGGAGCTGGAGACGCTCACCGCCGCGGGCCTGGAGGCCGCCCTCAAC
>NZ_RAWL01000815.1:0-1107 GCF_003668885.1 Corallococcus sp. AB049A
CCGGTCTCGCGTGGGCTCGGAGATGGGTATAAGAGACAGGCTCGTTCCTGCGCAACCTCCTGGACTCGCACCCCTGTCCGCACATCGCGACGGACAGCGAAGGCACGGTGACGCTGTGGAGCCGCGCGGCGGCCCGCATGTGGAACCGCACCGAGGGGGAGGTCCTGGGCAAGCGGCTGGCCTCGCTGGGACTGCCGGGCTTGAGCGGCGACCTGCTCGTCGAGCAGAGCCAGCGCGTGCGCTCCAGCGCCTCCGACAGGGAGGTGTCCGACGGGATGATGGAGGTCTCCAGCGGAGAGCCCATCGCCCTGCGCATCCAGGTGGTGCCGCTGCGCGAGTCGGCGGGCGGACGGCAGGGCCTGCTGTACATCATCCACGACGTCACCCACCTGCGCGGCGTGGAGCAGAACCTGCGCGCGGCGCAGGAGGAGCTGCAGGCCATGCAGCTGCGGATGCAGTCCTCCACGGAGGAGCTGCGCGCGTCCAACGAGGAGCTGGAGACGACCAACGAGGAGCTCCAGTCCGCCAACGAGGAGCTGCAGACGACCAACGAGGAGCTCCAGTCCACCAACGAGGAGCTGGAGACGACCAACGAGGAGCTGCAGTCCGCCAACTCGGAGCTGGACGCCACCAACCGGGAGCTGGCGCACCGCACGCTGGAGATGGACGCGCTCACCTTCTGCCAGCGCACCATCATCCGCACCCTCTCCGCCGCGGTGCTGGTGCTGGATGGCGACGGCCGCATCACCACCTGGAACCTGGCCGCCGAAAGGCTCCTGGGCCTCACCGAGCGTGAGACGGTGGGCCAGCTGTTGTGGTCCCTGCACGTGCCCGCGCTGAAGCGCGCGCTGCTGCTCAAGCTGCGCCGCCACCTGCAGGAGAAGCGCTCGCTGCGCCTGGAGAGCGTCCCCTACCAGCTGCCGCACGGGGGCAAGGGGAGCGCCACGCTGGTGGCCACGCCGCTCATCACCGACACGCACGTGCTGGGCTCCATCATCCTCTTCGAGGACACCACCCGCACCACCGCGCTCCTCGAGGAGAACCGGCAGCTGCAGGAGAAGCTCAAGGGATGAGCCCCCACCGCGCGCCCCCGCCCGCGTCCTCCAC
>NZ_RAWL01000816.1:0-1089 GCF_003668885.1 Corallococcus sp. AB049A
CCCTGCCCAACGTGCGCGTCTACGTGCTGGACCGCACGCTGCGCCCGGTGCCCGTGGGCGTCGCCGGTGAGCTCTTCATCGGCGGCGAAGGCGTCGCTCGTGGCTACCTCAACCGGCCGGAGCTGACGGCGGACCGCTTCATCCCGGACGCCTTCTCCTCCACTCCGGGTGCCCGCCTCTACCGCACCGGCGACGTGGTGCGCTGGCGTGCCGACGGCATGCTCGACTACCTGGGCCGTGCGGACTTCCAGGTGAAGGTCCGCGGCTTCCGCATCGAGCTGGGTGAAATCGAGTCCTGCCTGTTGAAGCACCCTGCCGTGCATCAGGCCGTCGTCCTCGCTCGCGAGGACGTGCCCGGTGACAAGCGACTCGTCGCCTACGCCGTCCCCGAGGCGGGAGCGTCCCTGGACACCACCGAGCTGCGTGCATTCCTCAAGCAGCACCTGCCCGAGTACATGGTGCCCGCCGCCTTCCTGGTGCTGGAAGCGCTGCCGCTCAACACCAACGGCAAGGTGGACCGCAAGGCGCTCCCCGCGCCCCAGAGTGGTGCAGCTGCTTCCACCTACGTCGCGCCGAGCACTCCCACTGAGGAACAGCTCGCGGCCCTCTTCACGCAGGTGCTGCGCGTGGAGCGCGTGGGCATCCACGACGACTTCTTCGCGTTGGGGGGCCATTCACTCCTGGCCACCCAGCTCGTCTCCCGCGTGCGCGCGGGCTTCCGCGTGGAGCTGCCGCTGAGGGCCCTCTTCGAAGCGCCCACCGTGGCCGCGCTCGCGGAGCGCCTCCAGGCCCAGGCGCCAAGCCTCCAGCTGCCTCCGCTCACCCGGACCCAGGCGGACGGCCCACAGCCCCTCTCCTTCGCCCAGCAGCGCCTCTGGTTCCTGGACCAGCTCACCCCGGGCGATGCGTCCTACAACATCCCCACCGCGCTCCGGCTGACGGGCCGGCTGGACGAGGAGTCCCTGCGCCGCGCCTTCGAAGCGCTGGTGGCCCGCCACGACGCCCTTCGCACCACCTTCCGTGAGAGCCAGGGCCAGGCCGCCCAGCACATCCACGCGCCCGGCACGTGGGCGTTGCCGCTCATCGACC
>NZ_RAWL01000817.1:0-1089 GCF_003668885.1 Corallococcus sp. AB049A
CTCGTACGCCTGGGGCGGGGAGAGAATCCAGGTGGAGCGGCTGAACGTGCCCACCGCGTGGGAGGACCTCCCGCTCACGCTCGTGGCGCAAGCCGGCGGCGCGTACACGCTGTGGGGGCCCGAGGGCCGCGAGGTGCTCCACGGCGCGGCGGGCACCAGCGCCCAGACGGAAGGCGACGCCGCGCACGAGGTGGAGCTGTTCGTCACGGAGCTGCACGCCCGGCCGGGGACGCGCTTCACGCTGATGCGCCGCTCGAAGCTGGCGACGGTGGAGGAGCTGCAGCGCGCGCTGCGCATGGGGGAGAAGGGCGCCGGCACGGGCGTGCTCAACCTGACGCTGGATGGGCCGGATCCGGTGGCGGCCACCGCCACGCTCCAGGCCATCGCGGATGCGTACGTGCGCTCCAACGTGGAGCGCCGCAGCGAGGACGCGGGCCGCACGCTGTCGTTCCTGGACAGCCAGCTGCCCGGCCTGCGCAAGGGCCTGGAGCAGGCGGAGGCGGCGCTGCGCGACTACCGCGCCGGCAAGGGCGGCGTGGACCTGGGGCTGGAGGCGCAGGCCGTCCTCAACCGGAGCGTGGAGCTGGACAAGGACATCTCCACGCTCGCGCTGGAGCGCAGTGAGCTGCGCCAGCGCTTCACGGAACACCACCCGCTGCTGGTGGCCATGGAGCGCAAGCTGGCGCGCCTGCGCACGGAGCGCGGCGCGCTGGACACCCGGCTCAAGGGCATCCCGGACGCGGAGCGGGTGTCCGCCCAGCTCACGCGCGACGTGAAGGTGGCCAACGAGCTGTACCTCCAGCTGCACAACAAGGCCCAGGAGTACCGGGTGCTCAAGTCGAGCACCATCACCAACGCGCGCCTCATCGACGCGCCCGTGGTGACGCGGCTGCCCGTGCGCCCCGCGAAGCCGGACGTGCTCGCGGTCAGCATCGTGCTGGGGCTGGCGTTCGGCGTCGCGCTGGCCTTCGCGCGGCAGTCGCTGCGCCCGGGCGTCACCGACCCCGCGGCCCTGGAGTCCGCGCTCCAGGTGCCGGTGCTCGCCAGCCTCCCCCTGGGCCCCCGGCGCGCGTCCGGCCCGCGCAGCCC
>NZ_RAWL01000818.1:0-1082 GCF_003668885.1 Corallococcus sp. AB049A
GCTCGCCCATCGCCGGCCGTACCCAGGCGGAGACCGAAGGCCTCATCGGCTTCTTCGTCAATACGCTCGTGCTACGTGCGCGCGTGACGCCAGAGGACTCCTTCCGCCAGCTGCTTGCCCGGGTACGCGGCTCGACGCTCGCGGCCTACGAGCACCAGCACGTGCCCTTCGAGAAGCTGGTGGAAGCCCTCCAGCCCGTGCGGGACACGAGCCGCAGCCCTCTCTTCCAGGTGATGTTCGTCCTGCAGAACGCACCTGGAGAGGCGCTGCGAGTGCCGGGCCTCACCTTCCGGCCGGCCGTCGCCGAGGGCCACTCCGCCAAGTTCGACCTCACCCTGACGTTGCAGGACTCACCCCAGGGCTTCACCGGATGGATGGAGTACAGCACTGCCCTCTTCGAGCGGAGCACCATCGAGCGGATGGCGGGCCACCTGCGCACGCTGTTGGAGGCCGTGGCCACGAAGCCCGAGCAGCCCGTGGCGGAGCTGTCCCTGCTCTCCAGTGAGGAGCGTCAGCGCGTCCTCGTGGACTGGAATGACACGGCGGCCGTCAGCCCCACGGACATCCCCGTCCACGTCCACTTCGCCCGGCAGGCTCAGCGCACGCCCGATGCGGTGGTCCTGGTGCTGGGCGACGCGACACTGACGTATGCACAGCTCGAAGCCGCGGCAAACCAACTGGCCCACCATCTGCGCGCTTTGGGTATCGTCCCGGGTGCACGCGTGGGCCTCGCCGTCGAACGCTCCTTCGAGTTGGTGACGGCCCTGCTCGCCATCCTTAAGGTGGGCGCGGCTTTCGTCCCCGTGGACAGCAACGCTCCCGTGGAGCGCATCGCCGCACTCCTGGAGGACGCGGACGTCCACTTCATCGTCACGCACCAGCCCTTCGCCTCACTGCTGCCGGCTTCCGGCATGCGCGTCTGGCTGGATGCGCAGTCTGCTGAGATTGCCGCGCGGCCCACGCATGCGCCGGACATCCACGTGGACGGTGAAGCGCTGGCCTACGTCATGTTCACCTCGGGCTCCACGGGCCGCCCCAAGGGCGTCTGCGTGCCCCACCGGGGCATCACCCGCCTGGTGCTC
>NZ_RAWL01000819.1:0-1078 GCF_003668885.1 Corallococcus sp. AB049A
CCCCTGGCCGGAGTGGCCCGGCGCCACCACGCCCGTGGCCCCGCCCAATCCGTCCACGCCCAGCCAGCCGGAGGCCCTGGAGGGCGCACCGGAGGCGCTGGAGTCTGGCGCGGGCCGGCCGGAGGACGTGGAGGCGGGCGAGGAGCCGGAGGCGCCCAGCGGCGAGTTCGAGCTCGACGACGAGGCCCCGTCCGGCCGCCCGCCCAAGCCGACGCTCCACTGAGGGGCGCGCCGTGCCCAGGCAGGGAAGGAACTTCCCCTCCTCCCGGCCTTTCAACATCCGCCCCGTAGGATTTACGTCCTCCGCCCTCCCTTCAGGGCAACCCCACTGCCCAAGTGGGCGGATTCATTGGGAACCAGCAACCCTCAGGCGTTGGCAAAGCCCTTGCTAAGTCTTCGTTCGCGATGCGGACGACAACGGACATGGCGGCGGAGCGGGGACGGAAGAAGGCCGGGGCGGCCCGGGTCTTCAGCAAGCAGCCGGAGCGCATCGCGGCGCTGTGGCGGCGGATGCGGCTGGCGGCGCACGAGGGCCAGGGCGTTCCGGGCCCCAGCCTGCTGGACGGACTGGTGGAGCCCTTCGTCCGGGAACTGGGACTGACGCTGGAAGGCGTGGAGTCCAGCCCGTGGAGCCGCACCCGCGCGGTGCTGCGCCTGGCGCCGGAGCGTGGCGCGCGGGCCCTGCACGACGAATTCGCACTGCTGCGGCGGTGCCTGGTGGACGCCCTGGAGGTGCTGGGCGGTGGGGACGCGGAGCGCCAGCGGATCAACCGCGCGCTCGACGAGGCCGTGGACAGCGCGGTGGCGCTGCTCCAGCGGATGGCGGACCCGAAGGCGGATGGGCCTCGGGTGCCCTTCGGCGGCCTGGTGGTGGAGTACTTCGAGCGGCCGTCCCACGCGCGCCGGGCCCCCATGGGCCGCCGCGACGAGCGGTCCGCGATGCACTGAACGGCGCGCAGGAGGCGCCAGGGTTTGGTTGTAACGGTTTGCCGATCCGTCCGGCTTGACACTCCTCAACGAGGAAGGGTCCGGGGGCTGGCGGGAGGGTGCGCTGTCATGGATCTGTCTCTTATACACA
>NZ_RAWL01000081.1:0-24891 GCF_003668885.1 Corallococcus sp. AB049A
TGGCGGGAGGGCCCACCGTCCCCTGGGAGATGGCGGTGATGCTGACCGGGCAGGCCGGCCGGTTGCCCCCGCTGACCATGATGGCGGACGCGGGGCCGCTGGGGGTGATCATCGCCGCCGACGCGACCGGGGTGCCGCAGAAGCTGCTCTTGGACTCGCGGACCTTCGAGTTCGCGCACGGGGCGAGCTTGATCATCCCCGCGGTGTCCCCCCAGTAGAGCTGGATGGCATCCGACGCCGGGAAGCCCACGGGAGGCAGCTCGAAGTTCGCGTCCGCGCCGAACGGGGTGCCCGTGCCCGTCTTCAGGTCCGGCCTGTAATAGACGGAGATGGCCGAGCGCTCGTCGGTGCCGCCGCCGGCCTTGGCGAACGCGATGGGCGCGTTGCCCATGCCCGCGCCCGCCCGGGCGATGTCCAGCGCCAGCATCTCCTTCACGGCGCGCCCGGTGACCTGCGCGGTCATCGTCTGCTCTTCGAACAGCGCGCGCTTCTGCATCTGCGCGCCCACCACCAGGCCGGTGGTGAGCACGACGACGCCCAGCGCGCTGGCGATCATCACTTCCAGGAGCGTGAAGCCCCGGCCTTGGATTGAAGTGTGTTTCACGGTGCCATCCGGGTCTGCATGACCACCATCTGCCGGTCCGTGCGGATGCCCGGCTCGACCCAGCTCACGGACACGCGCACGTTCACCAGCGTCCCCGACGAGGCCCCCACGAGGCTCCGGTTGAGGGCCGGCTCACCCATGCTGCCGCCGGCCTCCATGGTGCCGGGGACCTGCGGGTTGTCCACGTCGACGTCCACCGTGTACATGCGCGCCACGACCTTCGGATCCGTGGGCGCGCTGTTGCGCAGGAAGCCGTCCGACGTCTGCCAGACGTTGAACGTCTCGTCCTTCGCCACGTCGCAGGTCGGAGACCCCTGGCAGCCACGCTGGAGGATGTTCTCCAGCGTGCGCTCCGCGATGATCTGCGCCTGATTGGCGGTCAGGGTGCGGCGGTTGGAGCGGGTCGTCTGGCTCACCACGGTCATCGCCGCCGCCACGCCCAGCAGCATGACGGCCATGGTGGCCATGACTTCCAGCAGGGTGACACCCCGTGAGGCGCGCTGCTTCATTGCGGCAATCTCCCGTCGGGCAGCGGTTCCCAGAGCATGATCTGCGAGCGGGACGAACCGCTCGTGCCCGCCTTGTTGTTCCACTCGTTCGGATCGCCCGTGAACTGCATCTTACCCGTGGCGGAGAGCACGAAGAGGTGCTCGTCGTGCACCACCGGCGAGGAGATGGCGTGGCCCTCCAGCGCGGCCGGCCCGCCGCCGGTCAGCACACCGGTCGTCTGGTTGGCCGTGTACGCCTCGCCGTGCTTGCTCGCGTTGAGGCTGCAGATGTCCGCCGCCGTGCCCACCGCGGTCGCGGCGTAGATGCTGTCCGCGCTGAGCGCCACGCCGCCCCACAGCTTCTGGCCCGGGGACAGCTTCTGCACCCACAGGGGCTGCAGCTCAGCGCACGGCTTCTTGCCGGCGGGGTCCGGGTCCTCGAAGGCCAGCAGGTGGTACTGGTACGTGGGGTTCGAGGGGTTCTGCACATCCGGGGCGTAGCCGTCCGTGTACTTGTCCGGGCTGTCGCTGGTGCCGAAGAAGAAGCGCACCGCCGGGCCCGCGTCCGTGCTGACCAGCTTCACGGCCATGTTGGAGTAGAGCTCCTGCAGGTCCAGCTCCTTCTGGCTCGCGTCCGCGCGCCCCTGCAGCGCGGAGGCCGCGTGGGCCACCATGCACTTCTGCACCTGGCTGCCCAGCTTGCGGGAGGTGCTCACGTTCTTGAGGTTGACGCGCCAGACGCTGCCGGCCGTGGTGGGCACGTACATGACGTCGTAGGAGCCGTCCTGGTCCAGGTCCACCATCGGCGTCTCCGCCGCGATGCCCGAGCCCTGCTCGAAGGTGAGCACGCCCGCGTACCTGCCGGGGTTGCCGTTGCCGTACGTGAGCGGCTTGCCGGTCTTCATGTCCAGCAGGTAGACGGCGCCCGCGCGCAGGTCGCCCGGGTCGTAGTCGGTGCCCACCACCGCCACCCAGCGCCGGTCCTTGTCCTGCTCGGAGCCCCAGGAGATGCGCACCAGGGACGGGGCGTGCCGGGAGCCGGAGTTGTCCGGCATCAGCACGCTGGAGTCGTTCTTGATGGCGTTGGTGAAGGCATTCGCCACGTCCGTGTCCGCCAGGCTGAACTCCCACAGCGGCAGCGGGTACCAGGAGTCCTTCGGGTTGGTGATATCCAGCGCGAACACCACCGGGCTGGTCTTGCCCGTCGCGGAGACGAGCACCGTCTTGGCGCCCTTCTTCGTCTGCGCGGAGGTCGCCGGCTTCCAGGTGTACTTGATGGAGGCATCCCAGTCGTCGCGGTCACCGAAGTCCATGTTGGCGATGGTGGGCGAGGCGTCCATCTGCGGACGGGGCAGGGTGCCCGAGCCGCGGAAGCGCACGTACTGGTTGCGGTACTGGCTCAGCAGCAGGTTGGGCATGTACGCGAACTCCTCGCCGCCGGAGCCGTAGTCGCGGAGCGCCGGATCGCCGTTCGTCGGGCAGTCCGAGGGCACGAAGTAGCCGCGGAACTGCGCGCCGGGCACGCAGCCGTCGTTCACCCCGTTGCGGAAGGCGCCCGCGGTGAAGGAGTGGAGCACGCCCGACATCGTCCCCACGAAGGCGCGGGTGGTGCGGGTCTCCAGGGGCTTCATGAAGTTGTCGCGGTAGAGGTCGCGCTCGGCGGGCTTCGCGTTCTGGTACCAGGGGTCCTGGTACGGGGGGACGGACAGCGCCACCGTGGAGAGGTTGATGCCGCCGAACGGCCAGGGGCGGAACTTGTCCGCGCTGGTCGCCGCGTTCACGTTCTCATAGCCATACAGCCAGTCGATGAGGAACTGACGGTCGCTGTACGGCGCCGTCGACGCGACGACGGTGCAGATGCCGTCGTTGTTCATGTCGTAGAGGTAGCGCCCGTCGATCTCGCTGTACGTGTTGCACAGCGAGGTCGGCATCAGCGTGCCGCCCACGTCCGCGTCCTTGACCTCCCGGCGGTCCCCCGCGCCGTTGACCGTGTAGATCTTCCGGTTGAGCGGGTTGGAGCTGGCCAGCGACAGCGCCATCACGCGCCCGGCCTCCCAGCGCAGCTTCGTCGCGGTCGCCTTGGTGTTCTCCGGGTCGTAGAGCGACTGCATGAACAGCCGGCCGCGGATGGTGAAGTCCTTGGAGTTGTCATACGCGCGGTTGCCGGCGGGGGGCAGCGCGCCCGGGGTGGTCGTCCAGTTCTTGCCCCAGTTCTGACCCGGGGTCTCGTTCACGCCCCAGACGGCGACGTTGCCGATGGTGCTGGGGCTGGAGCGCGCGTAGGCGCCCGAGCGCACCGCCTGGTAGCCGATGTCCACGTCGTCGATGATGGGCCGGCACAGCTCGCTGGGGCTGCTGATGTCCACCTTCCAGCACAGCTGCGAACCGGTGAGGCCGAGCGCCAGGATGTCGATCTCCACCTCCTGGTCCGGGTACTGCTTCTCGTTGTCCAGCGGCACCGGCACCCAGGTGGGCGTCTCGTTCTTCTTGTACAGGTTCGTGACGGGGTCGAGGACGCGGCAGTCCACCGCGATGGAATAGGTGATGGTGGGCTTCACGCCGCTCGCGGTGCAGGCGCCGGCGATCTCCTCCGTCCAGCAGGGGGCCTTCGAGCAGCCGGAGCGGATGTTCGTGGGCGGGTTGCCCGGCGTCGCGTACGGGGCGACGTCGTCCTGGCGGCGGAAGCGGACCTTGGTGATGGTGAATTCCGGGCCCAGCTTGTCGCCGTCGTCGCTCATGACGTCCGAGGACACCGTGGTGGACTGCGCGCCGCCGCCGTTCTCCTTGTTGATCATGAACACGATGTCGTTGAAGTCGCGGTCACCGCCGCCGTTGAGGTCCTCGAAGCCGAGGATCCACCGGAAGGGGTCCGTGGTCGGCGCGCCCACGATGACGTGGGGCATGAAGTTCATCTTGTCGATGGCGACCTGCGGATTGGAGGCCTCCGTGCCGGGGCGCATCACGGTCACGCCCTCCTTCGGCATCTTCAGGTTCTTGTAGGCGACCGAATCCAGGCGGTCGAGCGTGTCCTGCTCCAGCCAGCCGCAGGCCTTCTTGGAGGTGCCCGCGATGGTGCAGGCCGACCCGGACGAGGGCGAGGTGCAGCTGTCGTCGTAGCTGCAGCCGATGTTGCGCTCCGTCACCTTGTTGTCCGCGGGCGCCTTGAAGTTCTGGTCCAGGTTCCAGGAGGCCTTGGAGAAGAACACGGAGATGGACGTCTGCAGGTGCAGCAGGCACTTGCCGTCCTCGGCCGGGTTGTTCGCGTAGGGCTTGCGCTTGAGGCAGGGGGCGACCGTGTCGTTGTCCGTGTTGTGGCGGGCGTCGTAGTAGACGACGGCGAAGAAGATGATCTCCTTGCCGCCCTTGACCAGGCCCAGGTTCACCCGGCGGTCGCCGGTGTTGATCTTCGTGTAGTTGTCGTACTCCGGGTCGCCGGCCGGGGGCGCGGGCAGCTTGATGCCGCGGAAGTCGTACTGGGAGACGTTGTAGTCCGGCACGCCGTCGTAGGTGTCGGCGATGTCCGTGACGGGGCCCAGGTTGCGGTGGACGGCCTTGTCGCTGTCGTCATCCCCCAGCAGGAAGACCATGCGCCCGATGCCCTCGTTGTCGTTCTCCGGGGCGGACGGCTCCAGCAGGTTGGGGATGTACGGGAACAGGCCGTTGTCGCCGCCGGTCCCGCCCACCTCGTTGGAGCCGACCCAGTCGTTCGCGATGTTGTAGGCGCTGGAGTCCGCGCGGCCGGGGCGCGCGTCCGTCACGTCGTTCTTGGCGGCGAACGTCTTGCTGCAGTCGCCCTTCATGGCCAGGTCCGGCTCCATGTAGGTCTTGCCGCCGGAGGTGAAGGTCCGGTTGCAGCGCCGCGTCTTGCCAATGTAGCGGTACTTGGCCGGGACGGTGGCGTCGTCGTCCGGCGTGAGGTTGTAGATGGCCTCGTGCAGGTCGTAGATGCCGTTGCTGTTCTCGTCGACCAGCTCGTGGGTCACGGCGTCCGCGTAGCCGCGCGCCACCACGTCATCCATGTACATGTAGCCGAGCGAGTGCGACGCACCGGCGGACTCGTACACGTAGTCGATGGTGACCGTCTGGTCGAACGGGAAGGAGATGTTCTCCGAGTCCAGCTTCTTGAGGTTGGTGTTGAGCTGGAGCCGGCCGTCGTCGCGCAGGATGATGGTGTTGTTGGCGACGGTGAGGCCGTTGGGGCCCAGCTGGAAGGCGCCCTGCTTGTCGTTGGACAGGTCGTCCTGGCACAGCTGCTGCGCGGTGGTCAGCGACGGCGTCGCGACCGTGAGCACCAGCGCCGTGAGGGTCCGTTGAAAGTGCGTGCGCATCACTTCTTCCCCTGAGTCTTGGGCTGGGACTTCGCCTTGTCTTCGGCCGCGGCGCGGTTGCGCGCCGACACCTGCTCGTCCATCTGCTTGCGCAGCCGCATCCGGCGGGTCGGCGGAGGCGCCACCACCACGGTGGACAGGTAGCTGGTGAGGGCGTCCAGGTCGTCACGGGCCAGCAGGCGCGTGTCGCAGTTGGTCTTCGGGTTGATCCGGTGGGGGGACTCCACCCAGGTGCGGACCTCCGACAGGTCCTTCTTCTTCAGCACCTGGTCCATGTACGGACCGACCGGCTGACGCACGGCGAGCAGGGTGTTCGGCTTCTCCGTGGGCGTCCGGGCCTGGTGGCACTGGGCGCAGGCCTTGTTGAAGGCCACCGCGCCTCGGTCCTGGGCGCCAGCGAGCGCCGGCAGCAACAGCAGCAGCAGGGGAGTCAGGCGTTTCATGGGGGGGCTCGTGGGAAAAGACGAGGTCAGGGATAGGGGTTGCTGTACTGGGTCGTGCCGCCGCCGGCCTGCCCCACGTCGGGATTGCCGCCGCCGCTCTGGTCAGGGCCGCAGTTCTTCATTCCGCAGCCGGGCATGAAGATGGAATCGCCGGTCGCGTTGGTCACCAGCGCCTGGACCATGGAGCGTGTCGGGCGGCCGTTCGCCGTGGTGACCTCGCCCACCGCGAGGATCCACAGCTGGTCGTTGGTGTCCACGGTGGCGTTGTTGTCGCCCTCGTCGTCGTCCCGGACGAAGACGCGGTAGCGCACGTTGGCCTGCTCCGGGTAGTCCACGCCGGGGGGGATCTCCGAGGGCGCCAGGCCCGCCTTGAGCAGGGTGTACTTGTTCCACTTGTCGGGCCCGGAGCCGGGCAGCAGCTCGTACCAGGGCGGATTGGCCGCGGCGAGCGCGGGGATGTCGGCGACCGGCGTGGCTCCACCCAGGACGGCGGGAATCGCCAGGGTCTCGTTGTTGCCGTTGTTCGCCATCAGCAGGCGAACCTTCTCGCGGCCTTCCGCGAGCCCCGCCTCGGCGGCGAAGAACGCCTGCTTCTGGCGGCGGGTGTCCGCCTGGGTGTCGGCCTCGCGGCCCACCACGCTGTAGCTGAGCATCACCGCCATCGTCACGACCGCGACCACGCCCAGCGCGAGCAGGAGCGTGAAACCACGGGACTGGCGGCGGGGAGTTGGGCGACGCACCATCTGGGGGGCTCCTTCGCGTGCCCCTGGGGGGAGACACGCCTTGGGAACCCCATTTCAGCAATCTTCGTGCCGGGATGTCAGGGACTCAACCCGCCGGAATAAGGGATGTCCACATTCCGGGGGGGTGCCGTCTGACGTCAGGTGGCTGCGCAAACTTTGCGAGCCCCCTCATTCTTGCGAGGTAGGCGCGGTCCGTCAGCGCTGACCGGCGCGCACGGCGGCGCGCAGGCGGAGCATGTCGTCCAGGACGCCGGGGTCCACCAGCTCCAGGGCGGCCTTCTGGGAGAGGGCGCGCGTCTGGCGGCGGTACTCCTCTTCGTCCTCCTCGCCGCCGCCCTTGCCGCCGTCGCTGCCACCCTTGCCACCGCCCTTGCCGTCGCCGCCCTTGGGCATCAGCGCGACCGGCTGGGAGACGCCCGGCTCCAGCCGGGGGAAGGCGTTGGCGTCGGCGCGCACCGACGTGAAGAGGCTGACCATGGACAGGCAGAACACGATGGCGACGGTGAGGGTCTTCATGGCGGCTCCCATTCTCCCAATCCCCACGACGCCCGGACGCGAAGGGTTATTCACGAGCGCTACTCCTTCGCCTTGAAGGTGCGGATGTATCGCACCAGGGCGTCCATCTGCTCCGCGGTGAGCCGGTCCTTGTAGGCCTTCATCTTGGGGTTGTGGGACGACCCGTTGGCGATGACCTGGCGCAGCTCCGCGTCCGACTCCGCCTTCTGCCAGGCGGCGGTGCTCATGTCGGGGATGGACTCCTTCTGGCCCATGCGCGTCTGGGCGCGGCCATCCGGGCCGTGGCAGTTCTTGCAGCTCTTGTCCCAGAGGGCCGCGGCGTCCTCGGCGTGGGAGACGGCGGGGGCGCACAGCAGGAGGGCGGACAGCAGGTACCACCGCGAGGTCATGCACGGTCTCCGGAAGGGAGCGGGGGGCGCCAGTATAGCCACGCCCTCAGGAGCCCGCCCGGGGCCAGAAGGCCACGCCGGGACGGCCCGGGGGCTGGAGCCAGACGGACTCCAGGAAGCGGACCGCGTTCTCATCCGCGCGGTCGTTCCGGGTGAACAGCGCCTGCGTGCTCGCGAGCACCGCCAGCGTCGCGAGCCCCGCCACCCAGGCGGAAGGCGAAGGCGCGCGTCCGGCCGCGTCCCTGCACAGCGCCCCGAAGAGGAACGCCGCCACGGTGGCGAGCGCCGCGAACAGCACCGCGCCCGCCAGCGACGTGGGCAGGCCCGCGAAGGCGAGCAGGTTGGGCGGGTGGTAGCCGTCCAGCAGCAGCGGCCGCGCCAGCGCGAGCACGGGGGTGGAGACGTCGTCGGGGATGTAGTTGACGAAGGTGGCCAGGCCCGTGACGAGCACGGACGCCGCGCACAGCATGGCCGCGATGCCGGACAGCACCGGCCGGCCCGCGCCGCGCAGCCGCTCCAGCACCAGGCCCGCGGGCAAGAGCAGGAAGGGCACCAGCCCCGTGAGGTGCCGGGGGCCCGTGGTCCAGCCCCACGAGTCGTAGGTGAACGACGAGGTGAAGTACGTGTAGCCGGCGAGCGTCGCCGCGGACATCCAGAAGAGCGCGCGTGCTTCCGGAGACGTGCGGCCCTGGCGCTTGAGCAGCGCGAGGCCGGGCAGCGCGAGCAGCAGGAACGGCGACAGCGTGAAGAGCCCCCGCAGCGGGGAGAAGAACGACAGCGTGAAGGCGCGCGGATCCGGCGTGCGGATGCCCAAAAAGCCGCCCAGGTGCCACGGCTGGTAGGCCGCGTCGTTGAGGTGCTTGTAGCCCGTCTCCAGCGGGTGCCCGAAGGTGGCCTGGTGGTAGAGCCCCAGCGCGACGATGAAGGGCAGCGCGCCCAGCACGGCGAGCCCCGTGGCCCGGCCCAGCTTCTTCATCCTCGCGGCCCAAGGCTCCGGAGCCCCCGGCGTACCCAGCACGGTGAGGACGGCGTAGAGCACGAGGCCCAGCACGCCCAGCGCGCCGGTGTACTCCGCCGCGACGGTGGCGCCCGCGCACGCGCCGGCCACGGCGTAGCCGCGCTCGCGCCACTCGCCCCGCGACAGCTTCCAGAGCGCGTAGAAGCCCGCGAAGAGCAGCACCGCCGTCGTCTGGTGGCTCATGAAGAGCAGCGAGTAGCTGAACGCGAGCGAGCCCAGCGCGTACGTCACCGTGACGCCGTCCGCGACGACGGGCGACAGGAAGGCACGCAGGAAGCGCCGCAGGAGCCACAGGAGCCACAGCGTGGGCAGCACCGTGAGGAAGAGGCGGCTGAAGAAGACGAGCGGCACCTCCGGCACGGCGTAGCGGTGGCCGCCGCCCAGGAGCCTCAGGCCCGCGTACACGGGCACCGCGGCGAAGGACAGCAGCGGCGCCTTGGACGGGTAGTAGCGCCCGTCCATCACCGACAGGTCACCCACCGGGCCGTAGTCGCGCAGGGCGCGGTTGATCTCCAGCGTCCCGTCCTCCACCAGGGCGCGCGTCTGCCACAGCCGGCACAGCTCGTTGGGCGAGCGCAGGCCCGGGTGGTACGGGAAGAGGACCACGTAGAGCGCCACGACCGTGGCCCACACCGCCTTCGGCAGACCCGGGGCGTGGGGCACGGGCATCAGACGGCGCGGCCGACGGCGAACAGGCTCATGCCCACGGGCAGCTTCACCTGGCGCTCGGCCTGGGCGAACAGCGGCGCCAGCGTGTCGTAGATTTTGAGCTGGAGCTTGGGCACCGCGCGGCGGCGCAGGATGCGGCTGTTGACGAACCAGCCCGGCAGGCCGACCAGGTTCATCCACTCCAGCGTGTCCACGCGGAAGCCGTTCTCTTCCAGCACCGCGCGCAGGGTCTCCGGCGTGTAGCGGCGGTAGTGGCCCACGGCCTCGTCGATGGCGCCGAACAGCTGCGGCAGCGCCGGCACGAGGATGAGCACGCGGCCGTCCGGCTGGAGAATCTGGCGGAAGCGGCGCACCGCGGACGCGTCATCCGGGATGTGCTCCAGCACGTTGGACAGCACGATGGTGTCCAGGTTCTCCGCCTTGAGCGACTCCCAGTCCGCCAGCGCCACGTCGGACAGGTAGGGGCGCACGTGGGGCTTGCCGCGGAACATGTTCTTCAGGCGGTCCACGTAGAAGCGCTCCACCTCCAGCGCCACCAGGTGCTCCGCGCCGCCCTCCAGCTCGCGGGTGATGGTGCCGATGCCGGCGCCAATCTCCAGCACGCGGCGGCCCATGTGCTCGCGGAAGCGGCGGCCCAGCCACTGGTTGTAGTGGGTGGCGCCGTCCATGCGCTCCAGGGTGGAGTAGCCCTCGTGCTGGTTGTCCGCGTCGTCGCGCACGGTGGCGTAGCGCACCAGCGTGCGCAGGCGGGCCAGGTGCGCGGAGGCCGGGCGGCGCGGCACGGCCTGCAGCGGCGGCAGGGCCACCTCCGTGAGGCGGAAGAGCTGCGCGGCCATCTTCACCACCAGCTCCGCGTCCACCGAGTCGTCATCGCTGGTGAGCTGGATGGAGCGCAGCGCCTCCGTGCGGAAGGCGCGCAGGCCGGTGAGCGGATCCGTCAGGGCCACGTCGGTGACGAAGCGGGTGATGCCGCCCAGCGCGCGCTCGGCCACCATCTCCGGGGACATGCCGGGGCGCCGGCCAAAGACGCCGTCCGCGGTGTCGTCACGCAGGGGCTGCACCAGCGCGTCGTAGCTGTCCGGCGAGTAGGCCGCGTCCGGATCCTGGAGCACCGTGTGCGCGCCGGTGACGTGCGGCAGCGCGGCGCGGATGGCCGCCCCCTTGCCGCCGTGGGCGGAGAGGACGTGGACGTTGGGACCGGGCGTGACGTCCACATGGCCTTCACCCGCGAGGACGACCTGGGCCTGTCCGGACAGCGCGTTCGCGAACCGGGCGGCCGCCTCGGCGGTGGCGGGATTGAAGGGCAGGACGACGGAGAGAGCAGGAACCATGGCGCCGCTCACTACCACAGGCGCATCCAGGGTGCGCGTTCCCGGACCGGAACGGATGGATGGGGGGCATCCAGGCGGCGTCCGTCGGATGGACAACCCGCCCCGCCCGTTGCACGCTCCGGCTGTTATTCCCCCAGCGCGATGTGGGTGCAGGTCGGGTCCGGAGGCCTTCGGGCCGGTGGAAGACCGCCCGCGGCAGCCAGCTTCCGGAGAGACGCGACGTGGAAGGAACGGTGTTGGACCCGGCCGGTGGGGCTCCCGGCGCGACGTCCGCGAGCGTGATGCACCGGATGCGGGGCGTGTGGCGCCGGCGGTGGGTGATGCTCGGGGTGGCGTTGGGGGTCACCGCGCTGACGGCGGCCTGGTCGCTGCGGCAGCCGCGCATCTATTCGGCCAGCACCTCGCTCATCATCGACGTCACCGCGCCGCGCATCCTCGACGGCGAGGTGAAGGAGGTGATGGGGGAGGAGCGCAGCAACTACTGGTTCAACAAGGAGTACTACGCCACGCAGAGCGAGATCATCACCTCGCGCGCGGTGGCCACCCGCGTGGTGGACCGGCTGGGGCTGGCGAAGGACGCGGACTTCCTGGGGCTGCCCGCGAACCAGGACCCGGCGGAGCGCGCGAAGGCGCTGGAGGACGCGGACGCGGTGGGGCTGTTGCGCTCGCGCATCCAGGTGGTGCCCGGCAAGGACTCGCGGGTGATGAACATCGGGGTGGAGGACACGGACCCGGCGCGCGCGGCGCTGCTCTCCAATGAAGTGGCCGCCGCGTACATGGCGGAGAACCTGGCGCTCAAGCTGCGCACCACGGAGGAGGCGCGCACGTGGCTGGAGGGGCGCCTGGGCGAGCTGGGCCGCCAGTCCAGGTCCGACGAGATGGCCGTCTACGACTTGAAGAAGGACGCGGACATGCTGTCCACGTCGCTGGAGTCGCGGCTGTCCATCGTCAGCGAGCGGATCAACTCCTACAACCTGAAGCTCACCGAGGTGCAGACGCGCATCGCGGCGCAGCAGGCGCGCGTGGATGCCATCCACCGGCTGCGCAAGGACGCCGGCAACAACGACGAGACCTGGGCGGAGGCCGTGCCCGGCGCGAAGGACGGGCCCATCCAAGATCTCAAATCGCGCTACGGCGAACAGAAGGCCGCGTGCGCGGAGTTGAGCGAGCGCTACCTGCCGGAGCACCCGAAGCTCCTGGAGTGCAACCGCAAGCTGGAGGTCGTGCGCGCGGACCTGCTCAAGAGCCTGACCAACGTGGTGCGCTCGGCGGAGACGCAGCTGGTGGAGGCGCAGGGCGAGGAGAAGAACCTCAACAAGCTCCTGGACGCGGCCAAGGCCGAGGCCTTCCAGGTGAACAAGAAGGCCATCGAGTACGGACGGCTGCAGCGCGAGTCGGACAACACGCAGCGGCTGTATGAGCTGGTGCTCAAGCGGCTGAAGGACATCGAGCTGTCGGGGCTGTTGCGCACGAGCAACGTGCGCGTGCTGGACGCCGCGCAGCCGGTGACGGTGCCGGTGCGGCCGCACACGCGGCGCAACCTGATGGTGGGCTGGGTGATGGGGCTGCTGCTGGGGCTGGGCGTGGCGCTGTTCCTGGAGATGCTGGAGAACACCGTCGGGTCGCAGGCGGACGTGGAGGAGGTGCTGGGCCTGGCGTTCCTGGGCGTGGTGCCGCGCATGGAGGCCACGAAGGCGCCGGGCGACCGCGACCTGTACGTGCACCGGGCGCCGCGCTCGGCGGTGGCGGAGTGCTGCCGCGCGGTGCGCACGAACCTCCTGTTCATGTCGCCGGATCATCCCTGCAAGACGCTGGTGGTGACGTCCAGCGGGCCGCAGGAAGGCAAGTCCACCACGTGCATCAACCTGGGCGTGGCCATGGCCCAGAGCGGCAACCGCGTGCTGCTGCTGGACACGGACATGCGCCGGCCTCGGCTGCACCGCGCGTTCGGCGTGCCCAACGACCTGGGCATCAGCTCGCTGGTGGTGGGCGAGGGCTCGCTGGACAAGGCGGTGAAGAGCACGGAGGTGCCCAACCTCTTCGTGCTGCCGTGTGGCCCGCTGCCGCCGAACCCCGCGGAGCTGCTGCACACGCGCGCCTTCAAGGAGCTGCTGCGGCAGGCGGGGGAGAAGTTCGACCGCATCATCCTGGACAGCCCGCCGCTCAACGCCGTCGTGGACGCGGCGGTGCTGGCCACGCAGGCGGACGGCGTGGTGATGGTGCTCAAGGCGGGCCGGACGGACCGGGGCGCGGCGAAGCGCGCGCTGCGTTCGCTGGCGGACGTGCAGGCGCGGATGTTCGGCGCCATCCTCAACGACGTGGACCTGCGGCAGCCTCGCTACGGCGACACGTACCTGGGCTACCAGGGCTACGGTCCGACGCAGGACGAGCCCAAGGGCGGGGTGGCGCCGTCGTGAAGGGCGCGGGGCTGCGGGTGCTGCACCTGGGGAAGTTCTACCCTCCGGCCTCCGGCGGCATGGAGGCGCACGTGCGCACGCTGGCGCTGGCGCAGGCGTCGCTGGGCGCGCAGGTGGAGGTGCTGTGCGCGAACCACTCGGTGGACGGCACGGGCACGAGCCACGAGTTCCACGGGCGCAGCCCCACGCGTGAGGCGTGGGATGGGCCGGTGCGCGTGGTGCGGCTGGGGCGGCTCGCGTCGGTGGCGCGCATGGACGTGATGCCGTCGCTGCCGTTCGTGCTGCGGCGGGCGCTGGCGCGGGGCGTGGACGTGGTGCACCTGCACGTGCCCAACCCGAGCATGGTGCTGGCGCTGGATGCGATTCCGCGGCTGCCCCCGGTGGTGGTGACGCACCAGAGCGACGTCATCCGGCAGAAGATCGCGGGCGCGCTGTTCCGTCCCTTCGAGTGGATGCTGTACTCGCGCGCGGCGCGGCTCCTGGCCACGAGCGAGGCGTACGTGCGCGGCTCGTCGCTCTTGTCCACGTTCAAGTCGAAGGTCCGCATCCTGCCGCTGGGCATCGAGCTGGAGTCGTACCTGCGGCCTCCTTCCGCGGAGGCGCGCGAGGCGCAGGCGCGGTGGACGGCGGAGGCGGCGGGCGGGCCGCTGTGGCTGATGGTGGGGCGGCTCGTCTATTACAAGGGCTTGTTCACGGCGCTGGAGGCGCTGGTGCACGCGCCGGGGCGGTTGGTCATCGTGGGCGAGGGGCCGCTGGCGCAGGAGGGCCGCGCGCGGGCGAAGGCGCTGGGGATTGAAGACCGCGTGACGTGGGCGGGCTACCTGTCGCCAGAGGCGCTGGCGGGCGCGTACCGGGCCGCGACGGCGCTGTGGTTCCCGAGCAACGCGCGCAGCGAGGCGTATGGCCTGTCGCAGGTGGAGGCGCTGGCGAGCGGCCTGCCCGTGCTCAACACCGCGGTGCCGGACTCCGGTGTGGCGTGGGTGAGCCTGCACGAGCGCACCGGCCTCACCGTGCCCGTGGGAGATGCGAGGGCGCTGGCGGCGGCGGCGCGGAGGTTGGTGGAGGAACCGGGATTGCGCGAGCGGCTGTCGCGAGGGGCGCAGGAGCGCGCGCGGGCGGAGTTCGCCCATGACGTGATGGCGTCGCGAAGTCTGGGGTTGTACGCGGAGGCGCTCGGACGCCGGCCCGTGGCGGAGGACGGGAGCGATGCCTCCGTCCGGCACGTCGCGGGTGGGCGCTGAAGGGCCGCGCATGCACGGGTCGCGCAAGTCCAGCGGCAAGCGGGGTGGTGCGGAGACGGGAGGCGCCTCCTCGCGTGAATCGCATGGCGCCGGCGACCAGCCCGTCGATGACACGGATGCTGGCACCTCTGTCTCGCGCAGGTGGCAGGCCTCGGTTGGGACATCGCTTCGCGTGCTGCATGTCTCCAGCGGCAACCTCTACGGCGGCGTCGAGACGCTGCTGCGTACGCTGGCGCTCGCGAACGCGGAGCGGGACGGCGGCGCGGTGCATGCGTTCGCGCTCTGCTTCGAGGGCCGCATCGCGGATGAGTTGCGCTCGGCGGGCGCACCTCTGACGATGCTGGGGCCGGCGAAGGTGAGCCGTCCCTGGCGGGTCTGGGAGGCTCGGCGCTCGTTGAAGGCGCTGCTTCAGCGGGAGGCGTTCGACGCGGTGGTGTGTCACGCGGCGTGGCCCCAGGCCCTCTTTGGTCCGGTGGTTCGCTCAGCGGGTGTTCCGCTGATCTTCTTCCAGCACGACGCGCTGTCGGGCACGCACTGGGTGGAGCGGTGGGCCCGGGTCACGTCTCCGGACCTGGCGCTGTGCAACAGCCGCTACACCGCGAGCACTCTTTCGAGCGTGTATCCGCGCACGCCGTCAAGCGTGCTCCATCCTCCTGTCCGGGACGGTGGCCCGGGTCTCTCTGCTTCCGTACGGACCTCGCTCCGGGGAGAGCTGGGCGCGGACTCGTCCGATGTCGTCATCGTCCATGCCAGCCGCATGCAGGAGTGGAAGGGGCAGCGGCTGCTCCTTGAAGCGCTGGGCCGGCTGCGCCAGGTGCCTCATTGGAAGGCCTGGTTCGCTGGTGGTGCGCAGCGTCCGGAAGAGGCCTCCTACGAAGAGGGCTTGAAGGCCCAGGCTTCGGCGCTGGGGCTGGGTGACCGCGTGCGCTTCCTCGGACAGCGCTCGGATGTGCCCCGGCTGCTGCGCGCGGCGGAGTTGCACTGTCAGCCCAACACCGGCCCGGAGCCCTTTGGCCTGGCGTTCGTGGAGGCGCTCTATGCTGGGCTTCCCGTGGTCACCACCGCGCTGGGCGGACCGCTGGAGATCGTCGATGCGTCCTGCGGCGTGCTCGTGCCTCCGAAGCCGGAGGCCCTGGCCCAGGCACTGCGCGAACTCATCGAGAATGAATCGGCCCGGCGGACGCTGGGGCGCGGTGGCCCGTCTCGCGCGCGAGCGCTGAGTGCTCCGGCTGAGTTCCTCGAAGGACTGGAGGACGCGGTGCGCTCCGTGGCTCGGGGGCCCGCCGCGTGAGGAGCGCGAGTCCTCGTCCCCAGCTCCGTGGCCCTGGTGTGCTGCACCAGCGCTACGTGCGCCGCGCGCCCGAGCCCGTGACGACGCAGGCCGTGCCTGCTCCGGCTCCCGCGCCGCCGGGGCTGCTCGGTTCGGGCCGCGTGGTGGTGGCGTTCATCGCGCTGCTCTTCGTCTGCCAGCTCGCGTTGCTGTTCGAAGCGCTGGCGCCCGTGCGCGTGGTGTTCCGCATCCTGTCGTTCGGCACCAGCCTGGCGCTGCTGTTCCTGGTGAAGGGCCCGCGCCTCAAGCACCCGGCGATGCCCTTCCTGCTCGCGTCCGCGGGGCTCACCGCGCTGAACTTCTTCCACCCCGGCACCAACACGCCGTTGGCGGCCGCCGCGCAGCTGGGCATCCAGATCTCCGTGTTCGCGCCCCTCTTCTGGGCGAGCCGCCTGCGCATCGACGCGAAGATGTTCGGACGCGTCGTCCTGCTGCTCTTCCTGTTCAACATGGCGAGCGCGTCGCTGGGCATCCTGCAGGTGACCTTCCCCGGACGCTTCCAGCCCGCGCTGTCCGCCATGGTTGAAAGCCAGGGCGAGGGCTACGTGCGCAGCCTCCAGTTCGAGACCGCGAGCGGCGCGCGCGTGTTCCGCCCCATGGGGCTGACGGACGTCCCGGGCGGAGCCGCCACTGGCGCCTTTTATTCGGTGCTGCTGGGCGGCGCGTTCCTGCTCAGCCGTCAGGGCATGTCCCGGAAGCTGCTGGGTGCGGCGGGCATCGGCATCGGGCTCGTCTGTCTCTATCTGGGGCAGGTGCGCGTCGCGGCGGTGACGCTGATTGTCTGCATGGCGGCCATGGCGCTGGTGCTCACCGTGAGTGGCCGGTGGGTGCGCCTCGTGACGCTGGCCTCGGTCGTGGGTGGCTTCGCCGTGGTGGCCTTCGGCTGGGCCGTCGCGGTCGGCGGCGACGCGGTGCTCTCGCGGTGGAGCACGCTCACGGCGTCCGACCCCTCGCAGGTGTATCACTCCAACCGGGGCCGCTTCCTCGACGAGACCTTCGACCAGGTGCTCCCGGAGTTCCCCCTGGGCGCGGGCCTGGGCCGCTACGGCATGGCCAACGCCTACTTCGGCGACAACCTCGACCGTGAAAGCCCTCCGCTGTGGGCCGAAATCCAGTGGACGGCGTGGGCGTACGACGGCGGGTGGCTGGGGCTCGTCTGCTATCCGCTCGCGCTGCTGGCGACCCTGTGGTGGGGCTTCCAGGTGGCGCGGCGCCGCGATGACTCGGCGGGCGAGTTCTGGCTCTGGGGCAGCCTCCTGTTCGCGTATGACCTGGGCGCGCTGGCGCAGACCTTCAGCTATCAGTTCTTCATGAGCCAGATGGGCATGGAGTTCTGGCTGCTCAACGCGGCCTTCTTCAGCGCGTACTGGAACCGGAATGCGGCCCTACACGCTCATCAGCGGTGACTTCGTCTCCACCGGAGGCATGGACCGCGCGAACCTCGCGCTGGCGGACTGGCTCGCGCGCCAGGGTGGGCCGGTGCGGCTGGTGGCGCACCGGGTGGAGGACTCGCTCCTGCGCTACCCCAACGTGCACTTCGTCCGCGTGCCCAAGCCCGCGAACGCGTACCTGCTCGGCGAGCCGCTGCTCGACGCCGTGGGACGCTACTGGGCCGCGCGCACGCTGGCGCAAGGCGGACAGGTGGTGGCCAACGGTGGCAACTGCGAGGTGCCCGCCGCCAACTGGGTCCACTACGTCCACGCCGCGCACGCGCCCGAGCCCGTTGGCAGCCCCCTTCGCAGGCTCAAGGGCCAGGTGAGCCACCAGCTGCACCTGCGCAGTGAGCAACGTGCGCTGCGACGGGCGCGGATCATCCTGGCCAACTCGCGACGCACGCGGCAGGACCTGCTGGCCGCCACGGGCGTGGAGGAGTCCCGCGTCCACGTCGTGTATCTGGGCGGTGACCCGTCGCGCTTCCCGTCCACGTCCCCCGCGCTCCGGCGCGAGGCACGTGCGTCCCTGGGCTGGCCTCAGGAACGGCGGACCGCGCTGTTCGTGGGCGCGCTGGGGGACCGGCGCAAGGGCTTCGATACGCTCTTCCATGCGTGGGCGCGGCTGTGCGCGCGACGCGAGTGGGACGTGGACCTGTACGTCGCGGGGACAGGTGCGCAGCGCGAAGCCTGGGAGCGCGCGGCGCGTGAACAGGGGCTGGGCGAGCGGATCCACTTCCTGGGCTTCCGCGACGACGTGCCCCGCCTGATGGCCGCCTCCGACCTGTTGGTGTCTCCCACGCGCTACGAGTCCTACGGCCTGGGCGTGCACGAAGCGCTGTGCGTGGGCATCCCCGCGATGGTGAGCCGAGCGGCGGGCGTGGCGGAGCGCTATCCGTCGTCACTTCAGGGGCTGTTGCTGGACGACCCCGAGGACTCGGGTGAGCTGGTGCGGCGCCTGGAGGAGTGGCGGGCCCGGAGCGGAGACTGGATGCCCGCCGTGACCGCGCTGTCTTCCGAGCTGCGGGCCTGGACGTGGGACGCGATGGCGGAGGCGGTGGTGGAGCGGCTGGAGGCGTGAGCCTTCAGGCGCGGCGCTCGAGCACCTGCTCGAAGAAGTCGAGGTGCGCCTTCGCGACCACGGGCCAGGCGAAGCGGGACATGGCTCGCTCGCGGCCTTTCGCCGCCAGTTCCTGACGCTGAGCGGGGCTCTCCAGCAGCTCCTCCAGCGCGGCGACCCAGGCATCGCCGTACGCCTCCGGCAGGATGCGCCCGGCATCGCGCACGGTGTGCGGAATCTCTCCGGAGTCGCTGGCGAACACGGGCACGCCACACGCGAAGGCCTCCGCGAGCATGCGGCCGAACTGCTCCTTCCACGCGGGCGTCGTCTGGCTGGGCGCGCAGAGCACGTCCATGGCGTTGAGCGCGCGAGGCACCTCCGCGTGCTTCACGCCGGTGACGATGCGCACCCGGTCTCCGTGGCGCTGTGCCCACGCGCGCAGTTCCGTCTCCAGGGGGCCTCCTCCGACGAAGAGGGCTCGCCACGGCGTGCGCAGCGTGTTGAGCGCATCCATCATGAGCCGCAAGCCCTTCTCCGGCACGAAGCGGCCCAGGTAGCCCACCACGGGAGGCCCTTCGGACGTCCAGCCCTGGGCATCCCGGAACGCCCGGCCCGCTTCGGCATCCGGGCGGAAGTGCTCCACGTCCACGCCCACGGGGATGAAGCGCGAGGGACGCTGCGCATAACCGGGCCGGGCGAGGAGGTTGTCGTGCACCGTCTGGCCCCAGGCGATCCACCCCGCGGCACGGCGCAGGACGAAGCGCTCGGCCTGCGCGAAGGGCGGGGGGTAGCGCTTGGCCAGATTCTGGAACGTGCAGAAGACGAGCGGCACGTGACGCGGCGTCAGGAGCGCCACCTCCAGGCCGGAGAAGACGTAGGGCTCCTCCCACAGGTGCACCAGGTCCGCGCCTCGCGACAGGTGCGCGCGCAACTCCGGCCCGTAGACGAAGCCGTGCAGCGAGCGGCTGAAGTACGCGGGCACGCCCTCCAGGTTCACGGCCTCGTTCGGGTCGCGCTGGAGCACCAGCGGGCTCAGGTCTCCGTGAAAGGCCTTCGGCGCCACGGCGGTGACGTCCCAGCGGCCGGCGCCCACGCGCGCCATCTCGTTGGCCAGCCGCCGGTTGAGGGTGACGACGTAGGAGTGCGAGACGGTGACGAGCTTCCGGGGACGCATCATGGGTGCCCTCGCGCGGGGACGAGGCTCCGGTACACGGCGAGGATGTCCCGGGCGTAGCGCTCGCGGGAGAAGCGGCGCACGGCGGTGTCTCGGGCCGCTCGGGCCAGGGTGGCTCGCAGGGCTTCGTCCTCCAGCAGCCGGCGCAGGGCCGCCGCGAGCGTGTTCGCGTTTCCGGGTTCGATTGCCAGGACGTCCTCGCCATCCCGCAGGGCTTCGGCGGCTCCGCTCGACCTGGAGATGACGGCGGCCCGGCCGCAGGCGAGCGCTTCGGCGATGGTGAGGCCGAAGGGCTCGCGGCGGGTGCTCGCGTGCACGAAGACGTCCAGGGCGCGGTAGACGCGGGCGGGCTCGGGCTGGAAGGGCACGAAGCCCACGCGGCCCGTGAGGCCGTGGCGCTCCACCTGTTCGCGCAGCTCCGCGTCGGTGAACTGCGAGCCGGCCGTGCGGTAGAGGGGCGCGCCCACGAGGTAGAAGCGCACGGGCTGGCGCGTCAGTTGTGCCGCGGCCTCCAGGAAGACGTCGTGTCCCTTCCAACGCGCGTACGTGGCCACGAGCCCCACGCGCAGCGTTCCCGGAGGCGCGGGCGGTAGTCCCGCCAGTGCATCCAGGTGCGCGCCGTCACCGGCGGCGGGGGAGAACCGCTCCACGTCCACGCCGTTGGGCACGACGTGCACGGGCACCTTCCCCAGCACCGTGCGCGCGTCGTCACCCACGGCCTGCGAGTTCGCGATGGCGGCCGAGGCCAATGGATGCAGGCCGGAGAGCGCGCGGCGTACGAGCGGCCGTTCCCCGAGGAAGTCGTGCACGTGCCACACGCGCGGAATGGGCAGCCCCGTGGTGGCCGCGCTCAGCAGGTGCGTCTTGATGCCATTGGAGTGCAGCAGGTCCGGCGCCGCGTCTCGCACCGCGCGCCGCAGGTCGAGGCCATAGCGGGCCAGCAGCAGGGGCGTGGGGGCGATTTCACGTGCGAAGCGAAGGAGCCCGGCGCGGCCCTGCTCGCGAAGACCGCTGTCCCCGAGCGCGGACAGCCGGTCGGGCAGGGCGAGCACCTGGGTGTCCACGCCGAGTCCTCGGGCCGTCTCAACGAGGGGGCCGTCCGTGCCCGCGATGAGGTGCAGCGACAGGCCGGGCTCCAGCGTGCGCAGGCACGCGAGGAGATCCACGAGTGCGCGCTCGGCACCGCCCAGGATTCCCACGGGGTTGAGGAACAAAATCCGCACGCGGACGCGACCGAATCAGACCCGCCCGGGGCGGTCAAGGCGATGCAGGTACGCGTCCAGCACGGTGCGCGCGTGCGCGCTCCAGGTGAAGCGCGCGGCCCGTGCGCGTCGCGTCTCCGGGGATGGTGCGGGCACGCGGCCCGTGAGCGACGCATCCACGGCTTCCGCCCATGCGGCCACGTCGCCCACCGGGCAGTACGTGCAGGCATCCGCGCCCACTTCGCGCAGCACCGGCAGGTCGCTGGCCACCACGGGGACGCCACATGCCAGCGCTTCGATGACGGGCAGGCCGAAGCCCTCCGCGTCACTGGGCACCAGCACCGCGCGGGCACGCCGGTACAGGCCCGCGAGCGTGGCCCGTTCCTGCCGGGGCGGTTGCAGCAGCGCGCCCTTCAAGCCGAGCCGCGCCACCTGGGCCTGTTGGGCCGCGTCCAGCTCGCCCCCCTGCTGCACCAGCATGAGGTCCGGGTGCCGGGTTCGCAGCGCCGCGAAGGTTTCAAAGAGCACGTCCAGGCGCTTGCGGCGGATGGCGCTGCCCACGTGCAGCAGGTACGGCCGGCCCTTCAACGGCGCGAGCACGGCGTCGCTGGCGTCTCCGGGAACCGGGGCGAGCTGGTACTCCGGCGAGACACCGTAGGGCGCCCAGACCAGCCGCTCGGGGGGAACCACGCCGTGCGTGAGCAGTTCGTCGCGGACCTGCTGCGTGCTGTGGAAGACGACGGCCGCGCGCTCCAGGCCCTTGAGCGTGGCGCGTGCCATCAAGCGGAACCACGTGGGGCGCGGTTCGCGGTGCGGTTCCAGGACGGAGCGGAACGCATCCAGGTCATGGCAGAAGACGCCGGTGCGCTCCGCGGGCAGCGCGTGGACGAGCTGCGCGTAGGTGTGGTCCACGACGTGGAACGCATCGTGTCCCACACGCTCACGCAGCAGCCGCGCGGGATAGAGGCCGAAGCGGGTGAGCAGCCGGTCCGCGTTGAAGGCGGCCTTGCGGCTGCCCACGCGGGGAAGGGTGCGCACGGCCTGCGGAATGGATGGGCGCACGCGGGTGACGGCGACCTCGGAGGGAAACGCCGCCAGTCCGTCCACGAGCGCTTCGCCCACCAGGTCCATGCTGGGCCAGCCCTCTTCGCGCGGATCCATCAGGACCTTCAGCCGCAAGGTGCTCACCTCAGGGCCCCTGCTTACGCCGCTGCTCATGCATGCTCTCGAGCCATTCCATCGACTCCGATGCCTGGGAACTCACGGTGCCCACCCATCCCGGAGCCGGGGTCGTGTCCTGGAGCATCTCCCGGAGTGCCGGAAGCAGCGGCGGGTGCCCCGTATTGCCCAGGGCGTGAACCGCGCAGTAGCGCATCTCAGGCGAAGGGTCCTTCAACGCTTCAAGCAGGGCGTCGACCGCGACCTTGAACTCCACGGAGTCCGTTCTCACCTTCGGGAAGTTGTAGGCCAGGTACTCCGCGGCTTGACCACGGACCAGCGGCGCCTCCCGAACATCCTTGAGGATGCCGACCATGAGGTCCCACTGCGCGAGATGGCTGTGCCAGGTCAGCGCGTAGAGGATGGCGTGCCGATTGTCGACGCGCGTCTCCGCATCGAGGAATCGGAGCAGCGTGGGCGTGGTCGACTTGTCATCGCACAGCAGCTTCGACGCCTTGACCATCGCGGTGCGATCGTCCCCCAGGAGGTCCTTCAGCGCGGCGTCACGCTGTTCTGGCGCCAGGGGCGTGTCGCTCACGGCGTTCCCAGTGCGACGCATCAGGTGCGCCACCGTGTGCTCCAGCGCGAACTGCTCACGGTAGACGCGGGCCGCACGCCTGCCCAGGGCCCGCCGTTCCTTGCTGTCCTCCAGCAGGTGCTCGGTGAGCGCCAGCAGCGCGGCGGGGGACGCATCGTCCGCGAGTGCCACGGGCAGATGGTCGCGCCACAGCCGTTCGCTCAGGTGCCCGGTGTGGGTGACGATGGGCATCCTCAGGCCCAGGCCGGCCATCGCGCTGCTGCGCCGGGCGCTGATGCCATCCGGGTACGGCTGCAACATCACGTCCGCCGCACGCAGGTGCGCGGCCACGGCCTCCGGTCCCAGTCCGTCCCTCGCATGGAGCCTGCGAGCCAGCGCGGGATGCTTGCGCGAGAGCGCGTCACTCCACCCCTGACTGCCCCGGCCCAGCAGCAGCGCCTGCCTCCGCTCATCCCGCTGCAACAGCGGCACGAGCACCGCCTCCAGCGTACCCGCGATGGCCCCACCATACGTGCCGAAGTGCGCCACCGTCGGGCCATCGCCCAGCGTACCCCGCACCGCGCGCACTGCCTCCTCCGGCACGTCGAGGGGCAGGGGACTGGGGATGGGACACCACCGGGCCTGGCTGCGCAGGGGCTCGGGCAGATGCTCCGCCCAGGTGGGGATGGACACGTACGCGCGCTCCACTCCGAGCGCCAGCGTGCGCAGCATCACCCGC
The DNA here is from genome assembly GCF_003668885.1 of Corallococcus sp. AB049A. Taxonomy (NCBI): domain Bacteria; kingdom Pseudomonadati; phylum Myxococcota; class Myxococcia; order Myxococcales; family Myxococcaceae; genus Corallococcus; species Corallococcus sp. AB049A. The sequence continues at coordinate 22,858 of NZ_RAWL01000081.1, forward strand.
GTGACCCCCGCGAGCACCTGGTGCTTCCACGGCGCGCGCGGGCTCCACGGGTACACCGCCTCATGGATGAACAGCTCGCGTTCGTCCTGCCGCCTCGCGGCGAACCAGGCGCAGAACGGCACGTTCATCGCCTTCAGGCCGAACGCCTGCGGCACGTACAGGAGCAGCAGCCTCCGAGGAGCGGGCGTCGCATCCAGCTCACGCGTCAGACGCACCAACCCCGGCGGGGTGAAGAGGCCGGGCCACCGGTGCACCGTCACACCCTGATCATCCGTGACGCCCTCGGCGCCAGGGGTCCAGACGTGCACCGTCTCCCCCGCGTTCACCAACGCGTGGGCGATGCTCCGGGTGTGGTCGGAGACGCCCCCAGGAGCCGGCGGATACTCACCTGTCAGCAGGTGCCACGCAGGGCTCATGGAGGTGCCCGCCTCGCGCGCAGGTGCTGGACCAGGGCGCGCAGCTCTCCCAGCAACGACAGGCCGCGCCGCGTGGTCTCACGCGCGAGCACCAGCACGGTCAGCAGCCCCGCCGCCACCAGCGCCTGCACGAGCAGCCCGTCCTGTCCCATCGCGAGCCGCGAACAGCCCACCGCGAGCGCGAGCAGCGCGCCCACCGTGAGGAACGGCTCCATGACCTCGAACTCGAGCCGCGACAGGTGCGGGTTGCGGCGGGCCACCAGCCGCGCCGTGAACCACAGCTCCGTGAGCGTCACGGCCGTCGCGCTCACCCCGACGCCCACGATGCCCCAATGCATCACCGCCAGCGCTCCCAGGCCAAAGCGCAGCAGGCTCCCTGCGGTGGCCACGTACATCCGCTCCCGCGCGTGACCGCTGGCGTGCTGCTGGGAGTTCAGCAGGCCCTGCACCGCCAGCATCGACGCCTCGATGGTGAACCACTGCACCAGCGTGGACGCGAGGCTCCAGCGCTCACCGAAGACCACCGGGATGAAGGGCGGCAGCGCGATGACGCCGAAGGGAATGGCCAGGCACAGGACCGCGCTTACGCGCCGGATGGACGTGCGCAGGTAGTCCGCCAACGCGGCCGCGTCCTCCTGCATGCGGCTGTACGCCGGATACGCGACGCGGGTGAGGACGCTGCTCACCGCCAGCGGCACGGAGGCCAGCGCGGTCGCCCAGTTCACCAGGCCCACCCCGTCCTTGCCCTCCATGCGCCCCACCACGAGCGGAATCCAACCCTGGAGCACCGCGGGGATGAGGCCCGTGAGCTGGAACCAGATGCCGAAGGACAAGAGCCGCTTCACGATGTCCCAGCGGAACGTGCCCTGGGGCCGCCAGCCCGCCGCCGCCCAGAACAGCACCATGCCCACCGCGCCCCGCACCAGCCCGCCGCCGATGAGCGACCACGCTCCGAAGTGCAAGGAGGCCAGCAGGATGCTGCCCGCCGTCTGCGCCACGCTCTCGATGAGCTCGATGCGCGCGAGCGTCGGGAAGCGCAGCCGCCGCTCCAGCATCATGATGGGAATGACGCGCAGCGAGTGGAAGAACAGGCCCACCGCCATCGTGCCCACCATGGCCGCGCCCGAAGGCCCCAGCTCGTAGGTGCGCGACAGCCACGGCGCGAGCAGCACGATGACGCCCACGATGAAGACGGTGAACGCCTGGTGGCTCCAGAAGGCGGAGGTGATTTCGTCCTGCGTGGGTTCGTGCTGCTGGCGCACCAGCGAGGCGCTGAGCCCCAGGTCCCCCAGGAACGCGCCCATCGCGGAGGTGAAGGCGACGATGGCGAACACGCCATAGTCCCCGGGGAACAGCAGACGCGACAGGGTGAGTGAGCTCACCACGCGCAGGCCCAGCGAGCCGACCGTCCGCAGGAGCAGGGCGATGATGGAGCGCTGCGCGCGGACCTTCACGTCCGACATGCCCAGGGGCGGAGCGTCGGCGTCCGGCGCGGAAGGGGAACGGCTGCTCATTCCGGCGAAGCCTATATGCGCGCCCGCCTCCGGCGAACAGGGGGCAGGAGGAGGCAGGGTGCTCCGTGCCCGGAGAGGAGGGCCCGCATGCAGCCCCGTGGGGC
>NZ_RAWL01000820.1:0-1051 GCF_003668885.1 Corallococcus sp. AB049A
CTCCCACCCCCACCGGGCCCTCGCCGGACGAAGTGAACCGCGTGTGCTCCGGCGTGCACTGCACCGCGGGCTACTGCACGAGCGAAGGCGGAGTGGCGGCGTGCCGCTGTGGCCCCAAGGACCAGGAACTGGGCTCCACCTGCGAGGTGGACGAGGTGGACGACTTCGACCAGTTCCCCAACCCGGGTCCCCAGGCGCAAGGGCTCCCCGTGGTCGCGCTGTCCGGCAGGCTGCACCGGTTGGACGTGGACAGCTTCACCTTCCAGGGGGTGAAGGGCCGCACGTACCGCTTCACCTGCACGCCGGAGGGCTTCCAGTCGTGCGACCTGGCCATCTCCCCCTGGCCGACCGCGTACGACCGCGGGCTGGTGACCTACGAGGGCCGTGACACCGTGCTCACGGTCTCACTGACCTACAGCACGACGTACACCGCCTCCGTCGCCGCATGGCCCGCGGGCTTCTCCATGGAGCGCGGAGCGTACACGGTGTCCCTGGTGGAGGTTGGGGACCCGGAAGGGGATCCGGACGTCCAGATGGCCCCGCTCCTCACGGACGGCACGCCCATCCGGGGCCACATCGACTTCCGGGGGGACGAGGATGCCTTCACGTTCACCGCGCTCGAGGGACACGTGTACCGGGCGCGCTGCACGGGCCAGGACCTGCGGCCGGCCATCGAGTCGCTCCGGTACTTGATGTCGTGGCGCAACTTCGAATGGGAGGAAGGCGGCAGCGGCACGGCGGTGGAGAAGTTGGAGGCCGGAGCGTACCGGCTGCGGATGGCATCCAACGCGGCCCGGGGCACCGCCGGCTATGAGTGCACGCTGGAGGATCTGGGCGCGGAGGACCACGCGGACGAGGGGGACCGGGCCACGGCGCTGCCCGCGTTCGAGTCGGAGCTGGCGGTGACGGGAGTGCTGGAGACACGCTCCGACGTGGACTGGTTCAGCTTCCCCGCGAAGGCGGGCCACGCGTACGACCTCGTCTGCGACCGCACCACGCAGTCCGTGTGTGACTTCACCTTCATCGACCTCCCGGGCACCCGCCCGGGAGG
>NZ_RAWL01000821.1:0-964 GCF_003668885.1 Corallococcus sp. AB049A
GGGCAATTCCGACCCACCCTGGCGCCCCATTCCCGACTCGGAAAAAACGCGCCCCTCCGGATCCGTTGAGCCCCGTGGCTCTCGAATTCCGGAAGGTGAGAGGAGAGCGTGCGCCAGCCAACATCCGGACGCCAGCAGGGTCGGCTGGCGGGCAATCGCTGGCGGCTCCCGGCGGCACTCCCGGTGGAGCCTCCGCCCCGCCATCCTTCCTTGACTGATCCGGACCCGCTCTTTAGGTTGAGAGGCTTCCACCGGCTCGGATCCGAGCCAAGAAGGATGTTCCATGGCCCGCGTTACCGTTGAAGACTGCCTTCCCTACGTGGACAACCGGTTCGCGCTGGTGCTCCTGGGCGCCAAGCGCGCGCGCCAGCTGATGGCCGGCGCCCGGCCCATCATCGAGACCTCGAAGAACAAGCCGCCCGTGCTCGCCCTGCGCGAGGTCGCCACCCAGCGCGTGAAGTTCGACCGCGACGTGCGCGAGGCGCTGTCCGGCAAGTACGTGGGCGAGGAAGCCAAGAAGTAGCTTCGCGTCCTACCCCGGCTCCTTCCCCTCCACGGGGGAAGGAGTCCCGGACGCCAGGCCCTGGGCGCGCATCCACCGCAGCGCCCGGCCGGCGACGGCCTTCTCACCCTTGTAGCCCAGCGCCGGAATCAGCCCCTCGAGCGGCATCCAGCGCACCTCGTCCACCTCCACGCGCGGCCCCGGCAGCGGCCCCAGCTCTCCCGCCTCGTAGCGGAAGAGGAAGAAGTGGACGCGCTTGAAGATGCGCTGCCCCCGGAACTGGTAGACGTAGCGGATCTCCCCCAGCGGCGCGAGCAGCGCCACGCCGGAGAGCCCCGTCTCCTCCTTCACCTCGCGCCGCGCGGTCTGCTCCGGCGTCTCTCCCGGATCCACGTGCCCCTTGGGCAGCGCCCAGAGGTGGCGCCCGTGGGGAGGGATGACTGCTGTCTCTCATACACATCT
>NZ_RAWL01000822.1:0-1041 GCF_003668885.1 Corallococcus sp. AB049A
ACGGGGGCCTGCACGGCGGGCGTCTTCACCGGCGGCGGGGCCTGCGTGTCCCCGGACGGGAGCTCCTTGAGCTGGCCGGCGTCGTAGGCGCGGCTGGTCGGCAGCACGGCCTGCGCGAATTCGCGGGACACGAGGCAGCGCCAGAAGCACAGCCAGGCGAGCCAGAAGCGGGCGAAGAACGACAGGGAGGCGGACGGGTCGGTCATCGGCCCCGGATAACAAAGCCGGAAGCCTTTGCAATTCGCCAATGCCTGAAATGCAAAGGGCCTCACGGTTTCCCGTGAGGCCCTTCGTTTCTTCATGGTGGAGGTGGACGGGATCGAACCGACGACCTTCGCATTGCGAACGCGACGCTCTCCCAACTGAGCTACACCCCCATACGGGGACTGCGTGCTGCCTGCTGCGCCTCGCGGGCGTTGGGTCCCGAGAAGTGAGTGGGCTAGTACCGGAGCCTTACCTTGCTGTCAAGCAGCTCGTTTCCAGCCCCAACCCTGCGATTGACGTGCCGCACTGTGGATGCCATAAAAACCGCCTTCCGGTACCGCATCCTTCCCGGCCAATTACCGGGCCCCCTTCTGGTTCATGTCCACCTCCCCATCGAAGACGTTGAGCCCCACCGAGCTCGCGAAGCTTGAGCATTCGTTCGCTTCCGACCCCTCGTCGGATGCGTACAAGCCCCTGGCGGAGGCGTACCTCGACCTGGGGCGCTTCATGGAAGCGATGGTCGTCTGCAAGAAGGGCGTCAAGGCGCACCCGACCGCGGCCGACCCCAGGCTCCTGCTGGCGCGCGTGTACGCGGCGCAGAACAAGGACAAGAAGGCGCTCGAAGAGGTGATGGGCGCGCTTCAGGTGCAGCCGGAGGACAAGGCCGCCCTGCGCATGGCGGGCGTGCTGCAGATCAAGGGCGGCGAGCAGGACACCGGCCGCGCCAACCTCCTCAAGGCCTACCAGGCGGACCCCGGCGATCCGGAGACCGTCACGCTCCTCCAGCAGTACAAGGTGGAGATCCCCCGCCCCGCGGCCCCCACGCCGGTGCTCGCC
>NZ_RAWL01000823.1:0-1037 GCF_003668885.1 Corallococcus sp. AB049A
ATAAGAGACAGGTTTCTGGGGCTCCCGCTCATCACCAGCGTGCAATCGCTCGACCTCGACTTCGACGACTTCGATGACGACGACGGCGAGTCGGATCCCAACCTCGAGTCGCGTCTGGGCGCCTTCCCGGAGGTCTGGGCCGGCGTGGAGTGGCATCCCAATCGCTTGTTCTCGCTCAACCTGGGAGTGGCCTACACCTACGTGCGGATCCTCGGCACGAACGTTCACCTGCTGCATGAACGGGTGGGCGTGAGGTTCTCCCTCTAAGGCTCCAACCGGGAACATGCTGTCGCCCTCATGGGTTGTCACCGAGGATCGGCAGGTCCGCACGCTTCCGGGCGCTGCTGACGGCCTCACCACCCCACGGGAGCTTTGACGTGCGCACGTGCCCAACCCTCGCTTCGTTCAGCATCCGATTGAACGGGCAGGGGCCGCGTGTGCCTCGCTCCCTGTCGCACAGGGCCGCCGCCTGGCTTGGGACGCTGGCCGTCGCGTCGCGCTAGCCGAGCGCCGCTGACGGCCAGACCCGCCTGACAGCCCATCCTCCCGCGTGCACGGTCCGCCGCACAGGCCCGGGCCTGCCCGCGTCACGTCTTCACCCTCTCTCCACGGGAGTCTTCCATGCCTACGTTCGTTCGCGAGTTCATGCTCGGCGGCATCGCCGTGCTCGACCCCTGGACGCCGCTGCGCGAGGCGGCGGCACGCATGGCCCGCTCGGGCCACGGCTTCATCGTCATCGCGGACGCGAAGCGGATCCGCGGACTGGTGACGCTGCGCCGGCTCATCCTGGGCGCCGAGCTCGCGGCCCAGGGATACCCTCTCCATGGCATCGGGGACCTGGCCAGCAGCCACTTCATCCTCTCACGCGAGGACGAGCCCCTCGCGCGGCTTGCTCCGCGCATGGCTCGCGCCGGCGTCCGGCGCGCCGTGGTGGTGGGCGAGGACGGGCAGGTCTCCGGCGTCATCACGACCCTGGAGCTCGCGCGCGCGGAGCGGCGCCGGCAGCGACGCCTCCAGGCCGTGGACCTCTCCTCCGA
>NZ_RAWL01000824.1:0-1015 GCF_003668885.1 Corallococcus sp. AB049A
AGCGTCTGCGGCTTGGGTGGGCCGCGAGGGAAGCGCTCGGGGTGAGCGGCGTAGGCGGCGGAGAGCACGGCGGCCCGAGCCGCGATGCGCCTGGCGGCCAGGCCGTGGTGCACGTCGTGGGGCGTGAGCAGGCCGAGGCCCGCGTGGTGGTGCTCCTGGTTGTACCAGCCGAAGAAGTCGCCGCAGAAGCCGCGGGCGTCCTGGAGACAGCCGAAGCGCCGGGGGAAATCCGGCCGGTACTTCAGCGTCTTGAAGTGGGCCTCGCTGAAGGGGTTGTCGTTGGAGACATGGGGCCTGGAGTGCGTCTTCGTCACGCCCAGGTCGGCCATCAGCAGGGCCACCGGCTTGGAGGTCATCGAGGAGCCTCGGTCGGCGTGAATCGTCAGCTGGCCGGGCGCCACGCCCTGGCGCTCGCAGGTTGTCGCCAGCAGCTTCTGGGCCAGGGCGGCCGACTCACGATGCGCCACCATCCAGCCGACGACGTAGCGGCTGAAGACGTCCAGCACGACGTAGAGGTAGAAGTACGTCCACTTCGCCGGGCCGTGCAGCTTCGTGATGTCCCAGCTCCAGAGTTCATTGGGTTGGGTTGCGTGCAGCTGAGGCACCGGGTGATTGGGGTGGCGCAGCTGGTTGCGGCGCTCGCGTACCTCGTGGTTCTCGGCGAGCACCCGGTACATGGTGCGCTCGGAGCAGAGGTAGCGCCCCTCGTCGAGTAGCTGCGCGTAGACTTCCGCGGGCGCCGCATCCTGGAACCTCGGCTCATGCAGCACCGCGAGGACCTCGGCCCGCTGCTCGGGCGGGAGGGCTCGCGGTGGGCGGGGCTTGTGCACCGGTCCATGCTTCGGCCGAACCTGCCGGTAGAAGGTGGCGCGCGGTAGGCCCAGGGCCTGGCACACCGGCGCCACGCCCAACTCGTCGACGGCCTGCAGGGCCACCGCCATCAGGGCTCCTCGTCGGGCTTGGGCAGTTCCACTCCCAGGATTTCCGAAACTTTTTTTTGGAGGTCCAGCAGGGC
>NZ_RAWL01000825.1:0-1010 GCF_003668885.1 Corallococcus sp. AB049A
GGAGGAAAAGGGTTGGCGGCGTGGACTGCTCCTCGCGGTCCTCCTGGGCCTGCCGGTGGCCGCGAGCGCGGCGCCGGAACCGGACGAGGACGCTGCGGTGGAGGGAGCGGATCAGCCGCTCGACGTGGACGGGGACGCTGGCGCGCTGGAAGGCGCGGTGGCGCAGGCCATGCCGGGCGGCTCGCAGGGGCCCGTCATGGGGTCGCCGGAGCAGGTGAACGAGCCGGGCGCGCCGGTGCCGGACGCGGCCGTGCCGGGCAAGAAGAAGAAGAAGGACTCCGGGCCCAAGGCGGACACGCTGGGCGAGGCGCCGGACGAAGCGGACAAGGTGGACGACAAGGGCGGGCCCCAGCAGCGGATCCGCGTGTTCGGCCGCGTGTTCGCGCGCGGCGCCGCGGACGAGCGCCAGAAGTACCAGCGCGACCTGGGCATCGAGTCCGCGCGCGTGGGCGTGGCCGCGTCGCTGTCCAACGTGGACGCGGAGGTGAGCGCGGACCTCGCCTCCAAGACGATTTTGAAGGACGCGTTCGTGCGGCTCGCGGACGACGACAAGCGCCTGCGGCTGTACGCGGGCCGCTTCAAGTCCCCCTTCCTCCAGCGCTCGCAGGAGTCGGCGTGGCGGCTGCCCATCCAGGAGCGCGGGCTGGTGGAGGACTACCTCACGGACACCAACAACCTGGGCGGCCGGCGCCTGGGCTTCATGGGCGAGCTGCGCCTCAAGCAGGCCTGGGGCTTCAAGCTGTCCGCGGGCCTCTTCCAGGGCAGCGAGGACGCGACGGGGAAGCGGCTCTCCGAGGACGGCTCCGCGCGGCTGAGCATCCGCCCGTTCAAGTTCCTCACGCTGGGCACGAGCACGTACCTGACGCAGGTGATTGACGGGACGAAGCAGTACGCGACCGCGGCGGACGCGGAGCTGAGCCTCGGCGGGCTGTCGTTGACGGGTGAGGCGGCCATGGGCCGGCTGGCGCTGGGGCCGTTCCAGTCGCAGTCGGTGCTGGCCTACTGGACGG
>NZ_RAWL01000826.1:0-1005 GCF_003668885.1 Corallococcus sp. AB049A
AGCCACCGGAGGAACCGCGGGGCTCAGCGGCTGCATGGTCGGCACGGCGGCGGGGCCGCGCGCCACGGGAGGCGGCGTGGCCATGGGCGCGACGCCCGGCACCGCCGGAGGCATGGCGGGAGGCATGGCGGGAGGCATCGCGGGCGAAGCGCTCACGTTGGGCGGAACGACGGGTGCGATGCGAGGCATCGACGCGGGAGCCTGGGGCGGAGTCCCAGCGCCCACGGCGGGCGTCGTGGTGGTGGGGCGCGCACCGGTGGGAACCGCCGGAGCCTGAGGAGGAGCCACCGCGCCCACGGCCGGAATGGCGGAGACGGTGGGACGAGCCCCGGCAGGCGTCGCAGGAGCTTGCGGCGGCGCCACCGCGCCCACGGCCGGAATGGCGGAGACGGTGGGGCGAGCACCGGCAGGCGTCGCAGGTGCTTGCGGCGGAATCGCCGTCACGGTCGCGCGAGGCGTCGTGGGGGCTGCTGGAGCCTGCGGGGGAGCCACCGTACCGACCGCCGGAATCGCGGTGACGGTGGGCCGCGACTGCGCGGTCGTCGCGGGCGGAGGTGACGCGACGCCAACGGATGGAACCCCGGACACCGTCGGCCGTGATGCAGCGGGGACTCCCGCAGGGGCAATGCCCGGCGGTGCCCCACGAGGCGCGGCTCCCACGGGTGCGAGGCCCGCGGGCGTCGGGCGCGGCGGAGTTCCAGTCACGGGGGCTCCAGCCGCGGGCGCGACCGAGGGCACTCCACTGGACGACGCAGGCCGGGCCGTCGCTGGAGCCACAGGCGGGACGCCGCCCACGGCAGGAGCCTGCGAGGCTGCCGGAGCCACCGAGGGAGCCTGCCCCGACGCAGGCCGGGCCGCCGCTGGAGCCACCGAGGGAACCTGACCCGACGCAGGCCGTGCCGCCGCCGGTGCCACCGATGGAACCTGACCCGAAGCCGGCCGGGCCGCCGCTGGCGGCGCGACAGGGGGCGGCGTGGGGCGCGCGGCTGGCGCGGTCCCCGGAGG
>NZ_RAWL01000827.1:0-994 GCF_003668885.1 Corallococcus sp. AB049A
CCCCTCAGCCGGGCGCCCTTGGCGGGAAGGTTCACCCGCGCCACGGCCTCCACCAGACGGTCTCCCAGACTCAGGCCCAGCCAGTACAGCCGGATGCGCAACAGCAGGTGCACCAGGTTGTAGAGCACCAGGAAGAGCAGCACCGCCCAGACGCCCAACAGCGGCACCATGGCCGCGCACAGCCCGCCCACCGCGGGCTTGAGGGACAGCCAGAAGAACCCGTCCCCCAGCGCGGCGAGCGGCCCCATCAGCGCCGCCTTGAAGCCCACCACGCGGTCCGGCGTCTCCTCCCCCCGGGCAATCTTCTGCTCGTGGTTCACCACGCCGCCCACGATGGCCGCCGCCACGTACGGGTGCGTGTTGAAGAAGACCAGGTGCCGGCGCACCGCCGTCTCGCGCAGCGGGCCCGGCGGGTACAGCTTCGCCAGCGCCGGGTACACGGCGTACGCGAGCCCCAGGTTCTGCATCCCCTTGGGGTTCCACGACGCCTGGAGGAAGAGCGAGCGCAGGAACACGCGCAGCAGCGTGCCCCGCGACAGCCGCGTGGGCGGCGTGAAGGCCGGCGCGGCCGGAGGCGCGGAGGCGGCGGACGCAGGTGTGGGCGTGGGCGTCGTGCTCAAGGCCGCTGCTCCTGCAGCTGCACCAGCACCACCGCCGCGGTGACGGCCGCCGCGGCCAGGCCCGCGTACAGGGGCGCGCGCTTCGCGTGGCTGGACTGCGCCGCGATGGCCGCCGCCACGGACGCCATGGCCGGGTACGCCCAGGCCAGCCCCCGCACCAGCGGGTGCGGCAGCGCCACCATCACCGGCTCCAGGAAGTAGCCCGCCATCGCGCACGCGCCGGTGATGGCGCCGTACGACAGGAAGTGCGGCCACATGCCCCACAGGTTCTGCCGCATGGCGCGGTTCAGGTTGCCCGCTTCCGCGGAGGCCAGCGCCACGCGCGCGAGCCGGGCGGAATAGCCCTCCAAGAGCCGGTCCAACCGGCGCCCCAC
>NZ_RAWL01000828.1:0-994 GCF_003668885.1 Corallococcus sp. AB049A
TGGTGGAGGGGCGGGTGCAGGTGGAGGCTTCGCAGGGACATGCGCTGGTGCCGCGGCTGGTGGAGGCCTTCCCCCCGGGACGGTTCGCCTCCGTGTCGCTGCGCCGGCCCACGCTGGCGGACGTGTTCCTCCAGCTCACCGGGAAGGCGCTGGGGGCGGATGCGCCCTCGCCCACGCCCGCGCCGAGGAAACGCCGATGAGCGCCGACATCCCCGTGTCTGTTCCGTCCTCTTCCCCGGTGGAAGCCGCGCCCGCCGCACCGGCCCACCGCCGGGAGCCGGGGACGCTGGCGCTGCAGTGGGCCACCGTGTGGGTGCTCCTGTCGCGCGACGTGGTGCGCTTCTTCCGCCAGCCCAGCCGGGTGGTGGGCGCGCTGGCGCAGCCCATCCTGTTCTGGTTCGTCATCGGCTCCGGCTTCGCGGGCTCGTTCCGCGTGGAGGGCGCGCAGGGGCTGGGCTACCAGCAGTTCTTCTTCCCGGGCGTCGTCACCATGGTGGTGCTCTTCAGCGCCATCTTCGCCACCATCACCGTCATCGAAGACCGCAAGGAGGGCTTCCTCCAGGCGGTGCTGGCGGGGCCGGGCTCGCGGCTGGCGGTGGTGCTGGGCAAGGCGCTGGGCTCCTCCAGCATCGCGCTGATGCAGGCGTCGCTGTTCCTGCTCTTCGCGCCGCTGGCGGGCGTGGACGTGAAGTCGGTGGACTATGCGCTGCTCGCGGCGGTGATGGTGCTGTCGGCGCTGGCGCTCACCGGCATGGGCATGGCGCTCGCGTGGTGGGTGAAGTCGAGCGCGGGCTACCACGCGGTGATGAGCCTGGTGATGCTGCCCATGTGGGTGCTCTCCGGGGCCATGTTCCCGGTGAAGGGCGCCGGGCCGGTGCTGTCGTGGGTGATGACGCTCAACCCCATGCGCTTCTCCGTGGAGGGCGTGCGCCGCGCGCTGTACGGGGCGCAGGCGTCGCTGGCGGTGGGCTCGCAGGGCGGGGCGACGGTGGGG
>NZ_RAWL01000829.1:0-990 GCF_003668885.1 Corallococcus sp. AB049A
AGCTCGCCGCGACCATGAAGGGCCAGAACCACTTCCAGCGGCTCGGCCTCACCGAACAGACCGAAGGCAGCGCGGTGAAGATCGCCTACTTCCGCCTGGCCAAGCTCTACCACCCGGACACCCTGCCCCCGGGCGCCCCCCAGGAGCTGGAGAAGCTCAAGGCGGAGGTCTTCGCGTACATCGGCGACGCCTACCGGGCCCTCTCCGACGACAAGAGCCGCGCGGCCTACATCGAGGAGCTCAAGAGCGGCGGCGGCGACGGCGTGGACGTCCAGGCCATCCTCCAGGCGGAGGAGCTCTTCCAGAAGTCCTGCATCCTGGTGAAGGCGCGCAAATACCCGGAAGCCGTGAAGATGCTCAACGACGCCATCGCCCTCAACGCGGAGGAGCCCGAGTTCTTCGCCTGGCGGGGCTATGCGCGCTTCCTCGCCGCCCCGGACAAGAAGGCCGCCCAGCCGGAGGCCTTCCGCGAAATCCAGGCCGCCATCAAGCGCAACGAGCGCTGCGCCCCCGCCCACTACTTCCTGGGCGTCATCGCCAAGCTGTGCGGCGACGCGACCGGAGCCCTCAAGCACTTCAAGCGGACGGTCGAGCTGCAACCCGACCACATTGATGCGATGCGAGAGGTCCGCATGGCGTCGCAAAAGAAGTAGGGTGCGCGCCTTTTCAAGGAGACCCCCCATGCCCCTCACCGGGAAAGAACGCCGCCACCTGCGGGCCCTCGGCCACCACCTGGAGCCGGTGGTCATCGTCGGCTCGTCCGGCGTCACCGAGGGCGTCATCGCCGCCATCGAGCAGGCGCTGAACGACCACGAGCTCATCAAGGTGAAGATCAACGAAGGCCCGGAAGGCCGCCACGAAGGCGCTGACGCCATCGCCGAGGCCACCGGCTCGGAGCTCGCGCAGCTGCTGGGCCGCACCGCCCTCTTCTTCAAGCGCCGCAAGCAGAAGTCCCGCTTCGAGGACGTCCTCAAGGGCCCCCATGAGCCC
>NZ_RAWL01000082.1:0-24781 GCF_003668885.1 Corallococcus sp. AB049A
CCCCTTTATCGCGCACGTAAGCCGGCCCCCCGGACCTGAGGGGGCCCGGACGCCTGGAAGCAGGGGAGGCCTTCGCCTCGGGGCCTCAGCCGCCGGAGACGGAGGGGCCGTCCTCGCGGGGCAGCCACACGACGAAGCGGGTGCCGTCCGCCGCGCCCGACTCCACGGAGATGCGCCCCCCGTGGGCCAGGGCGATCTGCCGCACGATGAAGAGCGACAGCCCCAGCCCGTCGTCCGCGGAGCACAGGGCGCGGTGCTTGAACGGCTCGAAGAGGGTGCCCTGGTACTCCGGCGGCACCCGGCAGTCCGGGTCGTGCACCTGCACCGTCACGCCGTCGAAGCGCCCCGTCAGTTGGAGCACCACGGAAGAGGACACCGGGCCGTGGTGCAGGGCGTTGCCCACCAGGGAGTCCATCAGCTGGAAGAGCCGCTCGCTGTCCCAGGTGCCCTTCAGGTCGCCGCTGGTGACCAGCCGCAGGTCGCGGCCCGGGTGGGCGCGCTGCCGGTCCGCCATCACGCGCTCCGCCAGCTGCCCCAGGTGGACGGGGGCGGGGTGCACCGGCAGGCCGTTGGACAGCCGGGCGCGGGTGAAATCCAGGAGCTGGCGGATCAGCCGCTCCACGCGGCGCACGCCGTGGCCCACGCGCCCTACCTGTTCGGTCAGGGCCTCCGGCATCGCCGGAGCGTGCTGGAGGGCCAGCACGTCGCACTGGAGCGTCTGGAGTGGGCCCTTGAAGCCGTCCCCCGCCGCGTCCAGGAACTGGTCGCGGAAGTGCTCCATCCGCATCAGGCGCTCCTCGGCGGCCTTGCGGATGCTCACGTCCCACACCGCGCCCATGCGCACCGCGCGGCCCTGGAAGGTGGCGGACCGGCCCATCACCTCCACGGGGATGCGGCGGCCGTCGCGGTGGAGCACGGCCAGCTCGTACGGGGCCTCCACGCCGCGCTCCATCACGTCCCGGGCGGGGGCGCGGAACTCCGGCGCCACGCAGTCCAGGATGTTCCGGCCGATCAGCTCCGCCGTCTCGTAATAGCCCAAGAGCCGCCCCAGCCCGGGGCTGATCTCCAGGAACTGCCCGCGGTCGTGGAAGAAGTACCCGTCGCAGGAGATCTCCACGATGGAGCGCATGTGCTCCTCGCTCGCCCGGAGCGCCGCCTCCTCGCGAAGGCGCGCGGAGCTGTCCCGCACGAGCAGCAGCACCCCCGCCGAACCCGCCGGCATCGCGCTCACGGTCAGGTGGCGCAGCGTGCCCACCTCGCCGAAGCGGCCCGACACCAGCTCCTCCGCCACGCGCTCACCGGACAGCGCCCGCGCGAGCAGCGGTGACAGGGGGGGCGCCAGGCCCGGCCACGCCTCCGACAGGTAGCGCCCCACGCACAGCCCGGACGGGCGGCCGCACAGCGCCCCCAAGAGGTCGTTCATCCAGACGAGGCGGGAGTCTCCATCCACCAGCGCCACCCCCCAACCCGGCGCGTTGAGCAACGCGCCCAGGAAGGGCAGGGTCTCCTCGGGAACCCCCGGGGACGGAAGGGCTCCGGGAAGCCGTTGGAACACTGGCTGCGGCATGGGCGGGTCGTCTCGGAAAACGCGGGCTTGTCCGCGTTAGTGAGAAGTATACCCATTCCCGGAGCCAACGGGAAATACAGGTTTGGCTAGGACTGCGGGGCAACCCGGACAACCCGGCGCGTTGGCCGCACCGGGAGTGAGGCCCAGGCTCGAAGCTACTTCAGCTCGCGGCGCAGCTGCTCCAGCTGGGTGCGCAGGGTGCCGTCGTAGAGGGTGCCACCGACCTGGGCGGCCACGCCGCCGAGCAGGGCCGGGTCCACCCTGGTCTCCAGCACGACGCTGCGCTGGGTCAGCTGCTGCAGCGACTGCTGGAGCTGGGCGACGGCGTCCGCGGAGAGCGGCACGGCGCTGGTGACCTGGCCCCGGACGCGACCCGCGCGGGCGTCCGCCATGTCGCGGTAGAGCCGGGCGATGTCGGGCAGGTAGCCCAGGCGGTTGCGGTCCACCAGCAGGCGCACCGCGTTGGCCAGCGCGGGCTCCGCGGGGGAGGGCATGGCCTGGAGCAGGGCCTCCACCACGCGGCTGCGCTGGGCGCGGCTGTAGGCGGGGTTGAGCAGCACGTCCGACAGTTCGGGGCTCTGGCCCACGACGGCGGCGAAGGCGTTGAGCTGCTCGGCGACGGCGTCGGTGCGGTTGCCTTCCGCTGCGACGTCGAGGATGGCGCGGGCGTAGCGGCGGGCGATGGAGACGTTCACCATGACGCTGGCGCCCTTAGCATGGGGCGTTCCTGGCGGCAATGATGCCGGCGCCGCGCTGGATCGCCGTGGCCGTCCGGGGCCTCCGGAGGTCCTTGGAGGCAGGCCGGCGCCCGGCAACGGACGCCCTGGGTGCGACAGGACTTGGCGGAAGTGGGCGCTTACCCATAGCGTGGGCCCCACCCTCGCCATGCAAGAACCTGTCATTGGCATCGACCTGGGCACCACCAACAGCGTCGTGGCGACCGTGGAAGACGGACGTCCGCGCCTCATCCCCTCGCGCTCGGGAGGACGCCTCACGCCCTCGGTGGTAGGCCTCACCCGGGCGGGCGACCGCCTGGTGGGGCAGGCGGCCCAGGCCCTGGGGGAGGAGCACCCGGACGCGGTGGTGTGGGCCACCAAGCGCTTCCTGGGGCGCCGCTACACGCCGGAGCTGGTGCAGCAGGCGAAGGCGGTGGTGCCGTATCCCCTGGTGGCCGGCCCCACGGGCGACGTGCGCGTGAAGCTGTCCGGCCGCGTGCTGCCCGCCACGCAGGTGTCCGCCTTCATCCTGGGCGAGCTGCGCCTGGACGCGCAGGCGCACTTCGGGCGGGACGTGCGCAAGTGCGTCATCACCGTCCCCGCCAACTTCGACGACAACCAGCGTCAGGCCACGCGGGAAGCGGCGGCCATCGCGGGGCTGGAGGTGGTGCGGCTGGTCAACGAGCCCACCGCGGCGGCGCTGGCGTACGGCCTGTCGCGCGGCTTCGAGGGCAGCGCGCTGGTGTTCGACCTGGGCGGCGGCACCTTCGACGTGTCCATCCTGGACGTGAAGGCGGGCGTCTTCGAGGTGAAGGCCACCGGCGGCGACCACGCGCTGGGCGGCGAGGACTTCGATCAGCGCATCGTCCAGTGGCTGCTGGCGCAGGTGGAGGACTCCTTCCAGGAGGCGGTCTCCAAGGACGCGCAGTCGCTCAGGCGCCTGAAGGTGGCGGCCGAGGCGGCCAAGCGCGAGCTCACCGAGAACGAAGAGGCCACCATCTCCGTGTCCGGCCTGGGGGACCACACCGCGGGCGTGAAGCGCTTCACGGAGATCAACACCGCGCTCACGCGCAGCTTCTTCGAAACGCTGTCGGAGCCGCTGTCGCGCCGCTGCCTGGACGTCTGCAAGAGCGTGATGGCGGAGGCGCGGATGGATCCGCGCTCCGTGGACGTGGTGCTGCTGGTGGGCGGGATGACGCGCGTGCCGCTGGTGCGCCGGCTGGTGGCGGACTTCTTCGGCCGCGCGCCCTCCACGGACGTGCACCCGGACGAGGCCGTGGCGCTGGGCGCCGCGGTGCAGGCGGACGAACTGGTGCGCCAGGCGGGCCAGGCGCTGCTGTTGGACGTGGCCAGCCAGAGCCTGGGCGTGGGCGTGATGGGCGGGCGCGTGAAGCGGCTCATCCCCAAGAACACGGGCGTGCCCGTGGTGGCCCGGGACATCTTCTTCCCCGGCACCTCCGGCCAGTCCGAGGCGCGCATCCCCGTGTACCAGGGCGAGAGCGAGTTCCAGGACGAGAACCACAAGCTGGGCGAGGTGGTGCTCAAGAACCTGCACGTCGCCAACCGCGGGGAGACGCCCCTGGAGGTCGTCTTCGAGCTGTCCGGCGAGGGCATCCTCGCGGTGAAGGCCACCGACCTGACCTCCGGCAACATGGATCTGGTGCGCCTGGAGGCCCGGGCCGGCCTGCCGCAGGGCGAGGCGGAGAAGCTGGGCCAGGAGCAGTCCAATTACGCCCAGGCGCAGGGCGTGGTGGACGCGCGCAAGGCGGAGGAGACCTTCCGCAAGCTGCTGGAGCGCGGGGAGAAGCTGGCACGCCTGCTCCAGCAGAGCGCCCGGGAGAACCCCAGCCCGGAGGCCGAGACGGCCGTGGGCACCGTGCAGCAGCTGCTGGTGGGCGGCAAGGACGCGCTGGCCGCCGGTGACGCCGCGCAGTGCGCCCTCATTGCCCGTCAGCTCACGAAGCTGTTGTCCGGCCGCGCCGAGCCCCGCGGCTGACGTCCCGCGGCACACGGACGAGGCGTCCACCAGCGCACGTTGTGGCGCCGCGTGCGTGGTGCCTTTCGCGGAGTCCGCGTATCTCCGGGAGTCATGATGACCCCCGGCTTTTCTCCCCGCCCGAGAGACCTGGTCTTCGTGGTGGACGACTCGCGGACGGCGCGGGACGTGATGCGGCTGCACCTGTCGCGCATGGGCTGCGACGCGGTGGGGCTGGAGGGGGCGGAGGCGTGCCTGACGGAGCTGGCGCAGCGCACGCCGGCGCTCATCCTGATGGACCTGCACCTGGAGAAGCTCCAGGGGGACGAAGCCTGCCGCATGGTCAAGGCGCACCCGGCGGGCCGCAACGTGCCGGTGGTGATGTTCACCGCGGCGGATGAACCGCATGAGGTCATGCACTGCGGGCGCGCGGGCGCGGACGACTTCCTGCCCAAGCCGGTGAGCCAGGAGGCGCTGGCGGCGAAGGTGGCCGCGGTGCGGCTGTCGCGCGAGCGCGCCTGGACGGGCCCGCCGCGCGGCAGGGGCGTGCTGCTGGTGGAGGGCGGCCGCTTCCTGCACACCTTCCTGGGCGGAGCGCTGGAGCACGAGGGGCTGCACGTGCTCTACGCCAAGGACCTGGACGACGCGGCCGCGCAGGCCGTGGCGTACGGAGACCGGCTGGACGGCTTCGTGGTGGACGTGTCGCGGCTGCCGCGCGAGGCCCTGGCCCTGGCCACGCGCCTTCGCGAGCAGTTCCCTCGCAAGCCGCTGGTCCTGATGTCGCGCGTGGAGGAGGCGCCGGACGTGCTGGAGCGCGCGCAGGAGCTGTGCGGCGCGCCGCTGCTCCTCAAGCGGCAGCTGGGCGCGGACGAGCTGCTGGCGATGGTGATGGCGCGCCTGTCGCCCGGCACCGTGCCCCTGAGGGCCGCGGAGCGCGTTCCCTTCTTCACCGTGGTGGAGTTCAACACGCCTGGCGGCCCCACGCTCAGCGGCTTCAGCCACGACGCCAGCCCCCAGGGCCTCTTCGTGCGCACGCTGACGCCCGCGCGCGAGGGCTCGCGGCTGTCCCTGCGGCTGGTGATGGCCGGCCAGCGCACGCCCTGCGAGGCGCAGGCGGTGGTGGCGTGGTGCAACCCGCCCGGGATGGGCAGCGCGTTCCGCTCGCAGACCGGCATGGGCCTGCGGCTGGAGGGCATGGACGCGCAGCTGCAGCAGCGCTTCGTGCGCTTCGTGCCCCAGACCCTCGGTTTTCCCCCCGCCGGGGCCGTGCGCGCCTCAGGTTTCTGAGAGCGCCGGGCGCCCCCTTGAGCGGCGCAACCCCCCGCAATCACAGACAGTGCGGACGTGATACAGCCCTGGCATGCGCGTGGCAGAGCGCAGCGCCCCGCGAGGCTTTCGAGGGAGGCATCACGCATGCGCATCAGTCTTTTCGGAACGGTGGGGCTCACGCTCCTGGCGGTGGGGTGTGGTGACGGTGGGGGCAAGACCCCGGACGGGTTGGAGAACGAACCCGTGCAGCAGTCGCTGAAGCTGGAGACGTTCAACGACTGCCAGGCGCTGGAGCGCTACATCGAGGACTCCGCGACGAAGCAGATGCGCGCGAGCCTGGAGCAGCAGAAGCCCGGCTATTGGGAGCGCTACGGCCGGGGCCGCGGCGGCGGCGTCTTTGGCCCCATGCCCACGGAGGACAACGCGTCCGCGGGCAGCGGCAACGGGGCGTCGGGTGGCAGCGCGCCCAAGGACTCCACCGGCACCAACAACCAGGTGGAGGGCGTGCACGAGTCCGACTTCGTGCAGAACGACGGCACGCGCATCTTCGTGCTGTCGGGCAACCGGCTGTTCGCGCACCGCTCGTGGCCCGCGGAGCAGCTCACGCTGGCGGCGACGCTGGAGGTGGAGGGCTGGCCCCGGGAGATGCTGCTCGATGAGCACGACCGGCTGGTCATCATCTCGCAGGTGGACCAGTCCCTGTCGGGCAACCCGGCGAAGCCCGGGGGCATGTACGGCGGCATGGTCCCCATGATGGACATGGCCTGCTACGGCTTTGGCTGCGGGTACTTCAACGCGGACAGCACCAAGGTGACGACGGTGGACGTGTCCGACGTGGCGCACCCCACGGTGGTGGATCAGGTCTACCTGCCCGGCGTCTTCAACCAGGCGCGCCGCGTGGACAGCAACGTGCGGCTGGTGCTGTCGGATTCGTTCCGCTGGCCGGAGGACGTGAAGTTCTGGGTGGACTACTCGGAGGACCTCTACAAGGACGAGGGGAAGCTCACCCAGGCCATCGACGCGCTCATCAAGAGCAACGAGAAGAGCATCCGCGCGAACACGCTGGACAAGTGGCTGCCCGCGGGCCGGCACGTGGACGCGCAGGGTGTGCAGACGTCGCTGCCCACGTCCTGCGGTGACTTCTACCGGAGCAACGCGCCGTCCGCCCTGGGCTTCGTGACGGTGGCGTCGCTGGACCTGGACGCGCGCACGGCGGCGCCGGGACGCACCAGCCTGGTGGCGGAGCCGGGCACCATCTACGCGTCCAAGGAGTCGCTGTACCTGACGCACGCGCATTACTGGTGGTGGGCGGAGCCCGGGCAGAAGGACTTCACCTACCTGCACAAGTTCGACCTGCGCCAGCCGGGCCGCGCGGTGTACGTGGGCTCCGGCACGGTGGAGGGCATGCCCATCAACCAGTTCGCCCTGGACGAGCACGAGGGCGTGCTGCGCATGGCCACCACGGTGACGACGCGCATCCCGGAGCCGGAGCACGAGGACTGGTGGTGGGGCCGCACCACCACGGCCAGCCGCGTGACGACGCTGGGCGTGAAGAACGGGCGCCTGGCGGAGCTGGGCCGCAGCGAGGACCTGGCCGAGGGCGAGCGCATCTTCAGCGCGCGCTTCGTGGGCAACCGCGGCTACGTGGTGACGTTCCTCCAGGTGGATCCGCTCTTCACCTTCGACCTGAGCGACCCCGCGCACCCGCGCAAGGTGGGCGAGCTGAAGGTGCCCGGCTTCTCCACGTACATGCACCCGGTGGGCGACCACCACCTGCTGACCCTGGGCATCCACACGGAGCCGCCCCCCGGCGGTGGCTGCTGCGGCACCAGCGCGCTGAAGCTGTCCCTCTTCGACGTGGGCGACCTGGCGAACCCGAAGGAGGTCGCCACGCAGCTGGTGGGCGAGGCCTACGGCTGGAGCGAGGCCCTGTACGAGCACAAGGCCTTCAACTACTTCGCGGCCAAGGGGCTGGTGGCCATCCCGTTCACGGACTACTCGCGGTACTACACGTCGTATGAGAACTACTGGCAGAACTTCCGCACGGAGCTGCGCGTGTTCCGCGTGGACCTGGCGGCGGGCATCTCGCCGGTGGGCTCGGTGCCCATGTCGGACCTGTTCCGCACCGTGAGCATGCCGCAGTGGACCTACTACTACACGCCGGACGTGCGCCGCAGCGTGATGGCGGATGACTACGTCTACGCCATCAGCGACGCGGGGGTGCGCGTGTCCAGGGTGGACAGCCTCCAGACGCCGCTCGTCACGGTGCCGTTCCCCGTCAGCACGCCCTGATACGGCGGGGCAGGCGGTCAGACGGGGCCGGGGATTGCGTCGCTTGCACCCACGCAATCCCTTCCTTATAGGCCCGTCATGCCGCCCGAAGCCGCCGAGCCCTCCGTGTCATCCTCCCCCCCAGCCAAGGGCGCGCGGGGGGAGTTGCGCGCCCTGCTGCGGCTGGCGATTCCCCTGTGCATCGCGCAGGCGGGCCAGTCCCTGATGAGCGTGACGGACACCTTCATCGTCGGCCGGGCCGGCACGTCCGCCCTGGCGGCGGTGGGCCTGAGTCACGCCCTCTTCTTCGCCGTCAGCAGCTTCGGGATGGGGCTGATGATGGGCGTGGACCCGCTGGTGTCCCAGGCCATTGGCGCCGGCAACCCGCGCCGCGCGCGGGACGTGCTGTGGCAGGGCGTGTGGCTGTCCGCCTTCGTGGGCGTGGTGCTGTGGGCGGTGCTCATCACCGCCCCCGCGGGCCTGCCCTGGGTGGGCGTGGCGGAGGAGCAGATCGTCCAGGTGCGCGCCTTCCTTCACTTCCGCGCGCCCAGCCTGCCCCTGATGCTCATCTTCCTCACGGTGCGCGCGTACCTGCAGGCCATCGGGATGCCCCGGCCGCTGGTGGTGTCCGCCGTGCTGGCCAACCTGGTCAACGTGATGCTGGTGCCGCTGTTCGTCTTCGGCGGCGCGTCCCTCCCCGCGTGGGCGGGGCCGCTCACCCATGTGCCGGCCATGGGCGCGGCGGGCGCGGCGCTGTCCACGCTGTTGTGCACGGCGCTGGAGGTGCTCATCGTCGCGCGGGCGGTGCAGGCCATCCCGGTGCCGGGCACGCCGTCGCGCAGGCCGGTGAAGGCGGACCAGCTCCGGGCCTTCCGGGTGGGGCTGCCCATTGGCCTGCACATCGGGGCGGAGGTGGGCATCTTCGCGCTGGCGGGCGTGCTGGCCGCGAAGCTGGGGACGGTGAGCGTGAGCGCGCACCAGATTGCCCTCTCCTTCGCCAGCCTCACCTTCACCATGGCGCTGGGCATCGGCAACGCGGGCAGCGTGCGGGTGGGCTGGGCCGTGGGCGCGCACGACACGCCGCAGGCACGCAGAAGCGGGCTGATGGCCTTCGCCCTGGCCGCGGTGGCCATGTCGCTGAGCGGGCTCGTGTTCGCGCTCTTCCCCCGGGGCCTGGCGAAGCTGGCCGGGGCGCCGGAGGAGGTGCTGCCGCTGCTGCTGCCCCTCTTGATGGTGAGCGCCATCTTCCAGGTCTTCGACGGCGTGCAGGGCGTGGGCGCGGGCGTGCTGCGCGGCGCCGGCCAGACGCGCTTCACCTTCATCGCCAACATCCTGGGCCACTACGCCGTGGGCCTGCCGCTGACCCTGTTCCTGGCCTTCCACCTGGGCATGGGGGTGCTGGGCATCTGGTGGGGCCTGTGCGCGGGGCTCATCACCGTGGCCGCCGCCGTGCTGTGGCGCTTCTGGCGCGTCAGCGCCGGCACCCTCCGGCCCCTGGAGGGCTGAGCGTTTACCGAGGCGTAAAGTTGCAGTGAGGGCGAAAAGTCCAAGAATCTGGGAATCGGACGCAACCCCAACCGGGAAGATCCGACAATTGGGCCAGGAGCTTACATGTCCAACTACCGCATCCGCCCTGGCGACACCCTCTCTGGCCTGGCCGCTCGTTTCGGCACCTCCGTGCAGAAGCTGGCGCGCGACAACAACATCGCGAACCCCGACCTCATCATCTCCGGCCGGACGCTGCGCATCGGGCACTCCGGGCGTGACAGCTTCGACGCGGGTGGTGGCCGTCAGGGCATCCGCGGCGGTGGCGGCGGGCGCGGTGTGGGCGGCGGCGCGGACGTGGGCGGCCCGACGGGCGTGGCCCCCACCGGCGGGACCGAGAAGGGTCGCCGGCTGGCGGAGGCGGCGCGCGCGGCGGCCATGGGCATGGGCGGCTACAACAGCCAGGGCCTGTGCGCCACGGGCGTGAGCCGGGCCATCCGCAACGCGCTGGGCATCGGCGTGTCGGGCAACGGCAACCAGATCGACAACAACCTGCCGCGCGACAAGTTCCGCCAGGTGGACATGTCCCTGGAGGACGCGCTGAAGATTCCGGGCCTCGTGCTGACGTGGGAGAGCACCTCCTCGCGCCTGGGCAGCATCTACGGCCACACGGCGGTGACGCTGGGCGACGGCCACTCGTCCGCCAGCGACTTCATCGAGCGCAACACGACGAACAGCGGCCGCACCGGCTTCAAGGTGTTCGTGCCCATCGAGTAGCCCGCCGTCCTCACGGCGCTTCTCGAAAAGCCTCCGGGTCCTTCCGACCGGAGGCTTTGTCATGTCCGGTGTGCACCGGGGACTTCAGGCCGGCAGGTACTGGCGGATCATCTGCCGCCACACGGGCCAGTCGTGGGTGCCGCCGTCCCAGATGGACAGGTCGTTGCGGATGTCCTTCTGCCAGAGGACCTTGGAGAGGTTCTCGTTGGAGGGGCGGCAGAAGTCGTGCTCGCCCACGGCCAGGGTCATCTCCACGCGGCGCAGGGCGGACAGGCGGCCGGTGTCGTGAAGGTTGGGCAGCCACTGCGGCGCGGTGTGGAAGTACACCTGTTCGTCGTGGTGGCCATCCAGGAAGTCCTCCGTCTCGAACTTGCCGCCCATGGAGATGAGGCGCTGGAAGACGTCCGGGTGGCGCAGGCCCACGTTGTACGTGTGGAAGCCGCCCAGGCTGCACCCGGCGAGCGTGAGGCGTCCCCCGGAGGCGCGGCCGCGCACGAGCGGCACCACCTCATGCAGCACGTAGTCCTCCCACTGGGCATGGCGGGCCACGCGCACGGCGGGGGCGACGTCCTTGTTGTACCAGGACTCTTCATCCACCGAGTCCACGCACGCCACGATGTAGCGGCCCGCGTTGATGCCATCCGTGATGGCGGCGATGAGGCCGAAGTCCTCGGCCTGGAAGAAGCGGCCCTTGCTGGTGGGTACCAGGATGACGGGTTCGCCCGAGTGCCCGTACAGCAGCACTTCCATGTCCCGGTTCAGCCGCGGGCTGTGCCAGCGGTGGTATTCGCGGTTCATGGCCGCCACCTTAACCGGCGCGTTCGCGGCGCAAGCGAGGCGGCCACACGGGACGTGCTCGGGTCAGCCGCCAGTGAACACCTGCCGGGATTGCTCCACACCCCGCCATGGGGCGAGGAAGGCATCCGCCTCCCGCGCGATGAGCTCCAGCGAGGCCGTCAGCTCGTGGCCATCGTCCACCTCCACCAGGCGGACGTGGCGTTTGCCTTTGGACCATTCGCGCGAATAGCGCACGTCACAGGTGTCGTCCTGGCGGCCGTGGATGATGAGCGTGGGCACGCGCACGTCGGGCCAGGGGCCGCGCTTCGCGTCCATCAGCTGGCCCTCCTCCATGATGCCGTGGTGCACGCGCGTGCGGCGCTTCTCCGCGTGGTCGTCCGTCTCCAGGGCGCCCGTGCGCTTCCACTCCGCCCAGGCCTGGGGGCCCAGGCGGCGCTGCAGCTGCTCCACGTAGTGGAAGGCGGGGGCCAGGAGCACCAGCGCGCTCACGCGCGGGTCGGCCTCCGCGGTGCGCGCGGCGACATACCCGCCCATGCTGGAGCCGATGAGGACGGCGCGGTCGTGCGGGGTGCCCAGCGCGTCCCGCACGGTGTCCAGCATGGTGTGCAGGCTCAGGAACTCCAGCGACGGCACGCGCAGGTTGAGGCGCTCCAGCGGGATGCCCTGCTTCGCCCAGTACGCGTCCAGCCAGACGCCCTTGGCGGAGAGCGGGCCGGAGGCGAAGCCGTGCAGGTAGAGCCAGCGGGGGCCGGAGGTGGGGGGCGGCGGCGCGTTCATGGGCGCGCACTGTACCCGCGCTAGAAGCGCAGCACGGGGCCGGCGACGATGGTCTGGAGCGGTTTGGCGCACATGTCCACGCTCACCCCCGCGCTGGCGCTGGTGTCGTCCGTGGCCTTGGTGAACTTCACGTCGCAGAACTGGATGGCGGTGGCGACGGAGATGCCCCACCGGTCGGAAATCCAGCCGTCCAGGCCGACACGGAAGGCCATGCTGGTGACGTCGAAGTCCTCGCGGCGCAGCTGGCCCAGGCTGTCCGGGGTGAAGGGCTGCGACCAGCTCTTGGCCAGGCGCGCGCCCAGCCACGGCGTCACCGGCTTGTCGCCCAGGAAGCGCAGGCGGGCCTCCAGGCCCACGGCCGTGTAGTCCAGCTGCACGCGGCTCATCTCGGACGGGTTCCGGGCCTCGGCGAACTGCTGGCCCCAGGTCTGGGTGGTCTCGAAGACGACGCCCAGGGACAGGCCGGGGGGCGTCTCCACGGCGAGCCAGGCCTGGAGGGCGGGGCCCTTGGCGCGCCAGTCGCTGAAATGATCCAGGGTGATGCCGGCGCCCAGGGAGGCATAGCCGTGCCACCCGTCCGCGCCCGCGGGCCCGGCGCACAGGACGCCCGCCAGGGCCAGCCACTTCCACTTCGTATCCATGCCGCCACTGTATGCCGGACCGGGGGCGGGGCTAGGCTTGTGGGCATGTCCGTTTCTTTCGAGGTCGCGGCGGCCGAGGTCCGCGACGCGCTCACCGGCGCGAGCCGGGGCCTGGTGGAGCGCGAGGCGATGGTGGAGCTGGTGGCGCTGTCGGCGGTGGCGGGCGAGCACCTGCTGGTGGTGGGCCCGCCGGGCACGGCGAAGAGCGAGGCGGTGCGCAGGACGGCGCGCGGACTGGGCGGTTCGTACTTCGAGTATCTGCTGGGGCGCTTCACGGAGCCGTCCGAAATCTTCGGGCCGGTGGACCTGCGCAAGCTGCGCGAGGGGCTGGTGGAGACGGAGACGGCGGGCATGCTGCCGGAGGCGGAGGTGGCCTTCCTGGACGAGGTGTTCCTGGGCTCCACCGACATCCTCAACACGCTGCTGGGCCTGCTCAACGAGCGCACCTTCCGGCGCGGCCACACGCGCATGCAGTGTCCGCTGCGGGTGTGCGTGGGCGCGTCCAACGCGCTGCCGGAGGACGACGCGCTGGCGGCGTTCGCGGACCGGTTCCTCGCGCGCATCTTCGTGGAGCCGGTGCCGGACCCCCGGCTGGAGGAGCTGCTGGAGGGGGGCGCGTCGCTGTGGGGGGACGTGGCGCCGCGCGTGGCGTCGCTCCAGTCGCTGGACGTGGTGGCGCAGGCGGCGCGGCGCGCGGACCTGGGGCCGGTGCGGCCGCACCTGGCGCAGGCGCTGCGGACGCTGAGGGCGGCGGGCATCGCGCTGTCGGACCGGCGCGCGGTGAAGGTGCAGCGGCTGGTGGCGGCCGCGGCGGCGCTGGCGGGCCGCGCGACGCCGGGCGTGGCGGACCTGTGGCCGCTGGTCTACGCGGTGCCCACGAAGGAGTCGCAGGCGCTGGCGCGCGACGTGCTGCGCGACGTGTTGTCCGCGTCGGAGAACCCGGCGCTGCCGGCCGCGGCGCTGGAGGCGAGCGCGGGACCGCTGGCCCGTGCCCGGCGCATCGCGCAGGCGGGACACGCGCTGCTGGAGTCCCGGCCCGTGGACGCGGAAGGCGTGGCCGCGTGGCGGCTCAAGCTGGAGGGCGTGGCGCGCGAGATGGACGCGGGCTTCGCGCCGGAAGCGCTGCCGCAGGCGCTGCGTGAGCTGCGCGGCGCGGTGGCGGCGGTGCTGGAAGAGTCGAGCACTCGCGCTGCGTGACGCGGTCCAGGAGTCCTTTCCGGAAATCCGGCGGAATCCAACGCATGCGGGGCTCCGTATGGGTGGCTGCCAGCGGGACGGCCGCCTTCGGTGCGGCGTGCCGGAGGCATTCCATCCACGGGAGGACACCTCATGCGAAACACCTTCGCGGCGTTGGCCATTGCCTCGGCGGCCCTGCTGGCGGGCTGTGGCGACGATGACGACAACAAAACAAGTCCATCATCGCGAAGACGCTCGCGGAGCTGAAGGGCATCTGCGGCACGGCGAACCTGGGCGAGTCCTTCACCCATATCGGTGACGCCAGCAAGGGCCCGGCGTACGCGGACGACGCGGCCACGTTCGAGGGCAAGCTGGCGGCGTTCCTCGTCTATGCCCATGGCGGGCCGGAATCCATCCAGTACACGGATGGCAAGACGTACGCGGGCCCGCAGAACATGCCGGCGCTCACGGACAGGCCGCTGTTGAAGTGGATGGGGATGTCCATGCCCCAGGCCACGTCCGCCGCGGGATGTCCGCTGGGATACGACGCGAAGCAGAGCCCCGAGCAGAAGGAGGCCGCGAGAGAGCGTTTCGCGGCCGCCCACCGGGGAGAGAGCCCCGCGCAGGCCCGGCCCGCGCTGGGGTCGTGAAGAGGTGCCGGCGGCGCTGTTCCCGGGGTTGAAGCGGGAAGCCTGTGGGTGACGTTCGGCGCGGACGACCGGCTGGTGTCCGTGACTGCCGTGAGCCGGGCGGTGGATCCAGCGCCCATCAGCGCGACGTTCCGCGCGGCGAACGCGATGCTCGTGACGCTGGCGGGGCCACCGGTGAAGCGGGACGGGGAGGGCAGTGTGGAGGAGCTGCGACAGGGGCTCTTGAGGCAGGCGAGCGCGGAGTACCGCTTCCAGGACTTCTACGCGCTCACCCGCGTCACCAACATGGGGGATGGTTTCGTGCTGACGGAGGAGTACCGCGCCCTGCCGAAGGTCGCGGCGCGGGAGCTGCCGTCACGGTGATACGGGGTGCTCGACGTACTTCGCGAGCTTCGCGAGGGACATCTTCCAGCCCAGCTCGTTGTCCTCGGGCGGCACTCCGGGTGGGAGGCCTTCGTGCACGGCGTCGAGGTCCGTGCCTCCGTCCTGTGCGTCGCTGAGCGTGAACGTGATGCGCATCTCGCCTTGAAGCGAAGGGTTGGCCGTTTCGAACTCGGTGGTTTCGATGACCTGTTCGTCCGGCACGAGCTTCACGAAGCGGCCGTGATGCGTGTCGGTGTGCGCGGTCGTCTTGCCGGTCTCCGTGAGCGCGTCGTACGTGAGTGAGATGCGGAACGCGCCTCCCTCGCGCGGCTCGAAGACGTGCACCTGGCTCGTCATGCCTTCGGGCACCATCCACGTCTGGACCGCTCGGGCGTCAAGCAGGGCCCGGTAGACGCTCGAGCGGGGGGCCTTCACGTGTTGGCGGATCCGGGTCGTGCTCATGCCCGGGAGCATGGGCGGGGTCCTCGTGCGCTGTACAGCGCGATGCTTTGTTGGGGTTAGAGTGCGGGGGTGAGCAACGGTGTCATGAGGCCGCCTCCGGAACCGGCCGTCGCGGGGCTTGCCGTGCGCTGGCGGCCTCGGGCCCTTCCCCTGGAGCCCGTGGCCGTGGCTGGCGTCGGGCCCGTGGCGCTCGCGCTGGGACAGCGTGCTTCGCGGGCCGGGGACGCCGTGCTCGCGTCGTGGACCGGTGTCGCGGGTCCGGACGTGCTCGTGTTGCTGGGCGCATCGGATTCACTGCCGTGGGTGGATGGCGCGGTGTACCTGGGACGTGATCCGCTGGCCCCCGCGCTGCTCCTTCCCTGCGCGCTGGAGC
This sequence comes from Corallococcus sp. AB049A, assembly GCF_003668885.1. Taxonomy (NCBI): domain Bacteria; kingdom Pseudomonadati; phylum Myxococcota; class Myxococcia; order Myxococcales; family Myxococcaceae; genus Corallococcus; species Corallococcus sp. AB049A. The sequence continues at coordinate 15,301 of NZ_RAWL01000082.1, forward strand.
CGGATGTGGCGCCTTCGCTGCTGGAGCGCGCGCTGCTCGCGGGGCGGGGCCATGCGCCGCTCGCGGTGCTGCCGGGGACTGGCGTGCTCGTCTCCGTCGCGGCGGCCCAGCCTGTCGCGCGCGCTTCGCTGATGGCGTGGTTGACCCCGCCGGAGGCGGCGTCGTGAACGCGTTGCCTCCCTCGCTGCGCCCCTGGGCGGCGCAGCTGGCGCTCTTCCCGGAGGACCTGGCGCGGCACCTGGGACAGCACGTGGCGCGGCTGTCCGCGGCCGTCGGGACGCTGCGGCCTCGCGGTGATGCCGACGGTGGTGAACCCCAGGGCTATGACGGGCTCGCGCGCCGGGGGCCCTTCGACCGGCTGCTCGTCAGTGAATGGCTCTGGGCCCTGGAGGCACCGGAGGAGCTGGTGCGCCGCGCGGCGTTCGGCGAGCTGTCGTTCCTCAAGCCCGCGTTCCGTCAGCCGCAAGGAGCCCGGCGCACCGTGGTGCTGCTGGACGTGGGACCGGATCAACTGGGCCTGCCGCGCATCGCGCACCTCGCGTTGCTGGTCGTGCTCGCGCGCCGCGCGGAGGCCGTGGGCGCGGCGTTCACCTGGGGCGCGCTCCAGACCGGCCCTGCTCGCGCCACCCATGAGGGGCTGGGCGGCACGTCTTTGCTCGCGTGGCTTGAAGCCCGCTCCAACGCGCCCGCGTCCGCGCTCCACCTGGCCGCGTGGCGCGATGCCCTGGAGCTTTCCCAGGCGCCCGAGGACGTGTGGCTCGTGGGCTCCTCGCGACTGGGCTGCCTGGAGGGCGCGGCGGGGATGTCCCGCGTGGAGGTCTCCGAGCCGATGGAGCCCGGTGCACACCGGCTTGCCGTGGACGTGCGGCCCGCGAGCCGGGAGCAGCGCTCGGTGGTGCTGGAACTCCCACCGCCGGACGACTGTCTGCGCCTGCTGCGCAATCCCTTCGCCTCCAGCCGGGCGTCCTCCGAATGGCAGACGCGTGGCGCGGGCCAGCGGATCGTGAAGTTTGCCTTCGCCGGGGACGGCCGGCGCGTGCTGCTGTTCTCCGCGAATGGCGGCGTCGAGGCCCTGGCGGTGCCGCACTCTCCGCGCGCCACCGTGCCCAAGCCCCGGCGCATCTTCGTGCATCCCGGACAGCAGGTGGTCGCCGCGGGATGGCGGTCCTCGGGTGGATTGCTCGTCCTCGCGAGGCACAGGGACAGCTACGTGATGCACGGACAGGTGCGCACGCCGGAAGGCCTTCGGAGGGCGCGCTACCACGCGGTGGAGAACCACCCACAGCCCGCCATCGAGGAGGGTGCGCCCCCGTCGAGCCTCATGAGCTGGGTGGATCCGCGCGGGTGGGAACGCGTGTGGCTGCGGGACGGCCTGGGACGGTTGTTCTTGCTGGTGCCTCCGTCGCCTGGGGGGACCTCGGCGCTGATCCAGGAGGAAGAGGCGGTCTCCGCCATGGCGGAGGTGCGCTCGCGCCCGCTCTGCGTGCTGCGGCCCCAGAGCTTGGGCAAGGGGCGGGCAATCATCTCGCGGCTCAAGGTGCTGGGCGAGGAGCCGGCCCGCTTCGTCCCCATCAACGCGCGGCACGGGGAGGCGTACTTCGGCTATTCGCCGTCGGAGGCGCATCCCGAGGCAGGGCTGCTGGCGGTGCGTGACAAGGAACTGGAGTGGAAGCTGTTCCTGGCCACGGGCGTGACGGTCGTCCCCGTGCCGGAAGGCTTCCGCGTGGTGGGCGTGGTGCAGCCGCCCGCGCCGTCCCCGCCCGGCCTGGTCGCGTTGCATCCGGATCAACGCTCCTTCCACTTCTTCTCGGGGCAGGCACCCCGGTCGCTCGCGGTGGCCAGCGGCCCCGTGGTGCAGGCCTCGGCGAGCCATGGGCAGCCGGTGTTCGGATGGCTGACGCGAGCGGGAGAGTTCGTGTTGTGGGACCTGATGGAGCAGACGGTGTTGTACCGCTCCGTGCCGGAGGCCACGCCGTGAGCCCCGCGCCGGAGGCCGTGCGTCCTCGGGTCCAGGTCCACCGGGGCACGGTGAAGGTGGCGGCGTACTGGTTCCACCCGGCGATCCTGGGCGAGGCCGAGGCGCGCCGCCGCGTGCTGGAAGCCTGGAGGCCCGGCGCCACGGTCTGGGCGCTGGCGGGAGGCCACCTGTTGAAGCTGGCCACGCCCGGCCTGTGCGCCGTGGAGTCCGCGCCCGGGTTGCCACTGGTGCTGGAGTCCGGAGTGCTCACCAGCGCGCCGCTGAGCCCGAAGGAGCGCGAGCGATTGGCGCCCCCGGTGGACGCCGTCGTGCTGGTGCACGCGGGCATCGCGCGGATGTACGGGCCCTGGGAATTGCGTCAGGTGGATCCGGGCGCATGGCTGGACGTGTCGGAGTGGAGGCACGTGAGCGTGAAGGGGCTGGGCGCGCCGCCGCCACCCGTGAAGGTCGCGTTGGAGCCCGTGCCTCCACCCACGCGTGAGCGCTTCGGGCCCGGCGTGCCCGCACTCGCGCCCGAAGCGGAGCGCATGCTGGCGCGCATGGCGGGGCGGGAGGTCCCTGCGGTGCGCGAGGGCTTCTTCGCGCGGCTGCGTCGGGCCTTCCGCCCACAGACGGAAGGCGCACCGGGAAGCACGTTGGCCCCACGCCGCGCGGGATGGCTCGACTGGGTGCGGAGCATGTTCTCCGTGACCACGAACGCTGCATCCACCTCGGGCACCAGCGCACAGCCCGCCGAACCCCAAGGCCCGGGTGCTCTCGAACAGCTCAAGGAGTGGATGCTCCGCAACACGCTCCTGGGGCAGCTCGTGGGCCAACGCAAGGGCGACTACCTGCGCCACCTCTTCGAGCTCTTCGAAGAGGGCAACCTCGACGAAGCCCTGCGCCACGCCATCCCCCTGGGCAAGGACCTGGATGCCCGCGCGAAGCTCGCGCTCGGGGTCCCCGGTCCTCGTGAGACGCTGCGCATCCAGCCCCGTGGACGCGGTGGCGCCGCGCAGACCTTCGGCGGCGGTCCCGCCGTGTTCGATGCGCTGCGCGAGCGCTACCGCGAGACCTTCCGCCGCCTGGAGCGCGAAGGCCGCATCGACGAGGCCGCCTTCGTCCTCGCGGAGCTGCTGGACGCGGCGGAAGAAGCCGTGTCCTTCCTGGAGCGCCACGGCCGCTTCCTGCTCGCGGCGGAGCTCGCCGAGGGCCGCAACCTTCCGCCGGGCCTCGTGGTGCGTCAGTGGTTCCTCGCGAAGGACGTGGAGCGCGCGGTGGCCATCGCGCGGCGCTCGGGTGTGTTCGCGGACGCCGTGCTGCGCCTGGAGAAGACCCATCCCACGCAGGCCCAGGCCCTGCGCCTCTTGTGGGCGGAATCGCTCGCGGAGGCCGGAGATTGGCCTCGCGCGGTGGACACGGCATGGCCGGTGGCCTCCGCGCGGCACGTGGCGCGCGCCTGGGTGGAGCGGGGCATTCAGGCCGGTGGCATGGGCGGCGCGAAGCTCCTGGCGCGCCTGGCCCTCGGGTTTCCGGACGGCTTCGGTGCCGCGCGAAAGGACATCCAGACCCTGCTGTCGGACGACACGCCCCTGCGCGCTCCGGAGCGCCTGTCCTTCGCCACGGAGCTGCTGCGCGAGAGCGCCTCCGATGCGCGGAGCGCGCTCCTGGTCCCCACCGTGCGCGCGCTGATGCGTGACGAGGCGGTGGAAGGGCTCCCGTCCAACGCGAAGCTCCTCCAGCAGCTCCACGCGCTCAAGGATCCGGCACTGGCCGCGCTGCGCACGGACCTGCCGACACCGCGCCCCTCCACCCGGGAGTCCTGGGCCGCGTCGCCCGACCTGCCGAACGTGCGCGTGTGGATGGACCGCAGCCACGCGGGCGCCCATGCCGTGCATGACGCCGTGGTGCTGCCGGGCCGGCGCGTGCTGCTCGCGCTGGGAGAGGCGGGCGCGCGGCTGGTGGGCCCGGACGGACGCACGCTCGCGGGCTTCGACGTGCCGGCGTTCTCCCTGGTGCTGTCCGAACAGGGCAACCGCGCCCTCGCGCTCGCGCGCCGGGGAGACCCCTGGCGCGTGTCGCGTCTGGACCTGATGGAGCGCCGGGCTTCGCACTGGTGCGACCTGGAGCTGGAAGCGTGGGCGCCCACCTACGATGGCGAGCGGTGGTTCACCGCCGCACGCAACACCGTGAGCATGGTGGACACGCTCGCCGCCGAGCCGCGCTCGCTGTGGCGCGTGCCGGACGTGGGCGGCACCGTGCTCCTGATGGCCGTGGACGCGAAGCACCTGTCCTTCCTTGTCCTGCACCTCACCCCGGCCCAGGTCTTCGAGCGGGTGGAGCGCTGGTGCTACGAACTGCCAGGCGGCCCTGTCCTGCGCGGGCGCGAGGACATCAAATCGCTGCGGGAGTCACCGGCCTCGCTCGCGCTCACGCCCGACGGTGAGGCGATGGTCGGACGCATCGTCGTCTCCGAGGAGCTCGACCTCGGCCCCTGGCCCTACCTGGCCCCCGTCGTCACCCGGCGCTTCCACCTCCCGACCTTTCATGACTCGAATCGCGTGGGCGAAGTGCGCACGAACTCCTGGCGCGTGACGCGCTTCCAGAAGGACGAACTGCACACGGCTGTCCTGCGAGACAGCGCCAACCACGCCCGTGCCACGGTGGAGTTCTCCGGCACGCCACCCCAGGTCGTCCGCCTCACGGAGGACTGGTGCGTCGTCCACGACCTGTTCGGCCGCGTGGTGTGGCTGGACCTGCACTCCGGTGAGGTCCACCGCGTGCCGGTGGTCTGAGTCTTCGCCTCAGGCGCAGCGCAGGTGGCTGGGCACGATGACGATGTTCGCCGTCAGCGCGCAGGCGGCGTCGTCCACCTCCAGCACCACGCGCACGCCCTCCACCGTCACCAGCAGCGAGGGCTGCTCGCTGTGCAGCGCCATCAGCCACGACGACGCCAGCGGCAGCTCCGTCGCGGACAGCTCCGCGGCCCGCAACAGGTGCACGCGCACCGCGTGACGCACCGGGGCCGGCAGGGCATGCAGCGCGTAGAGCGATTCATCCGACAGCCGCAGCGTGTACGGCAGGCGCGGCGGCTCCGTCGGGCGTCCGGGCAATTCGCGCAGCCGCTCGGACAGGGCCCGCACCAGGGCATCCGGCTCGGGCGGCTTGTGCAGGAAGCCCACCACCCCGTGCAGCGGCACCTCCGGCGTCCCGCCCGCCGAGGACATCATCATCACCGCCAGGTGCCGCAGCCGCGCGTCCGTGCGCAGCTGGCCGTAGACCTCCCAGCCATCCACCCGGGGCAACACCAGATCCAACAGGATGAGGTCCGGGTGCTGCGCGCGCGGGCGATGACGCAGCCAGTCCAGCGCCTCCGCGCCGTCCGCCACGGACGACACCACGAAGCCCGCTTCCCGCGCCGCCCGGTCCACACCCTCCCGCCAGGACCGGTCGTCCTCGACGAGCAACAGGTGATGGACTCCCAGGGCCATTCCCCGATTCGACCCGCTTTCCCTCGGGGTCTTGAAGCGGCCCTGGGGCTGTCGGGCTCCACAGCGTCGCCTGCCCGACAGTGCGTCCCGGGGACTGTCTTCCCTCAACGCCCGGCCGCTGACCCCTCCAATCACCGCCCCACTGTCATCTTGCAGTTGGGCTGTAGATGAACACCCTGGGCGGCGCACATGGCCTACCGCTGCCAGCTGGAACCGCCGGTGGTGCGAGCGCTCACGGCGTGTACGCCCGCGGTGCGTCAGGCCCTGCAATCGGAGCTGGGGGCCCTCGCGAGCAGGATGCTGTCCCTTCCGGGGACGAGGCGGGAGGGGGCCGTGGTGCTCGCCTGCGGCTTCCAGGTCCGCTACCGGGTGGAGCCGGGCGCGGGGCTCCTGCGGTGGACGGCCCTGTCACCGCTGGTGCTGGTCCGTTCGCCTTCCTCCTGACAGGCCACCAGACGGTCCTTGTCGCATCGGGAGCGGGGGCCTAAAGCGGAGGAACGCTTCCGTCCTGGCCGACCCTCCGGGTCCCCTTGCCCCACGAGCCGCGCACCGTGTCCCTGCCCCTGGCCGACTTCCTCTTCCAGTCCCGCGACGTCCTGCAGGACGCATGGCTCCACGAAGCCCCCGGCACCGGCGACACCTTCTCCCATGGTTTGTCCGCGGTGGCGGCCCGGATGACGAACCCGGACGCGCGCGTCTCCGACGCCGTGGCGCGCGAGCTGTCGCTGCTGGTGCAGGGCTCCAACGGGCACCCCACGACGACGAACTTCCGGCGCCTGCGCGACACGGTGCTGCGGATGTGGCGCGAGCAGGGCGGCGAGGACCCCGCCCAGGTGGAGCGCTTCCACGACGCCGTGGACGCGGTGGAGGCCGCGGCGCTGGAGGCGCACGTGCAGGCGCGGATGCTCGCGTCGCGCGAGGCGGCGGAGGCGGCGCGTGAGCAGGGCGGGGCCCCGGACGCGGCCGGCCCCCGGCGCTGGGAGGACATCTTCACGCACCTGGGCGTGGGCGTGGCGGTGATGGGCGCGGATGACAGCGCGTTCGTGGCCGCGAACCCCGCGCTCGCGCGCATGCACGGCCAGCCCGTGGAGTCGCTCAAGGGCCTGCGGCTGGAGGACCTGGTGGCCCCCGAGTCCCGGGGCGCGCTGCCCCGGCACATGGCCGCCGCCAGCTCCAAGCCGTTCCACGAATACGAAGCGCTGCACCTGCGCCGCGACGGCAGCCGCTTCCCCGCGTTCGTGCACGTGACGTCCCTGCGGGACGCGACGGGCCGCCGCGTGGGCCGCGCCGCCACGGTGCTGGACATCACCCAGCGCCGTCAGGCGGAGGCCGAGCGGCAGCGCCTGCTGGCCACCATTGAAGCGGAGCGCGCGCGGCTGGCGGCGGTGCTGGACCAGCTGCCCGCGGGCGTGCTCATCGCGGAAGCGCCCAGCGGCCGGCTGCTGCTGGGCAACCGCGCGCTGGAGTCGCTGTTGGGCCAGCCGTTCCGGCCCTCGGCCAGCCTCGCGGACTATGAAGCGGCCCACCAGATGTTCACCGCGGACAACGAGCCGCTGTCGGACGACGCGTGGCCCATGGCGCGCGCGCTGCGCACCGGTGAGACGCGCCAGGCGGAGCCGCTGCAGGTGCGCCGGCCGGACGGCACCACCGCGCACCTGTTGGGCTCCAGCGCGCCCGTGCGCGACCGGGACGACCAGATTGTCGCGGGCGTCGTCACGCTGGTGGACGTCACCGAGCGCCGCCGCGCGGAAGAGGCGGCCCGGGAGGCGGCGCAGTTCGGCGAGCGGCTCATCGCCATCGTCAGCCACGACCTGAGAAACCCCCTCAACGCCATCCAGCTGTCCGTCACCAAGCTGCTGCACGGCGACGCGCTCCAGGAGCGCGACCGCAAGGCGGTGTCCCGCATCGCGCGCTCCAGCGAGCGCATGGCGCGGATGATTTCGGAGCTGCTCGACTTCACCCGCAGCCGGCTGGGCGGCGGCATCCCCATCGAGCGGGTGCCCGGCGACGTGCGCATGGTGGTGCGCCAGGCGGTGGAGGAGCTGGAGGCGGCGTGGCCGGAGCGCACGCTGACCCTGACGGTGGGCCCGGGCCGCTACGACGGCTCCTGGGACGCGGACCGGCTGCTCCAGGTGGTGAGCAACCTGGGCGGCAACGCGCTCCAGTACAGCCCGCTGGACTCACCGGTGCGCTTCACGCTGTCGGACGCGGACCAGCACGTGGTGCTGGAGGTGCAGAACGGCGGAGACCCCATCCCGCCGGACCTGCTGCCGCGCCTGTTCGACCCCTTCCGGCGAGGCGCGGGCGGCAACACGCACGGCGGCCTGGGGCTGGGGCTCTACATCGTCGAACAGGTGGTGAAGGGCCACGGGGGCCGCATCGAGGTGCGCTCGCGCGCGTCCGAGGGCACCGTCTTCCGCGTGACCCTGCCTCGCGAGCCGGCGCGGCCGGCTCCGGCCGCGGCTCAGTAACCGGCGGCTAACTGCGACTGCGCGGAGGAGCGGAACGGCTCCAGCGCGCGCATCAGGTCGTCCAGGTCCAACGGCTTGGGGATGGACGCCCGGATGCCCTGCGGCACGGGGCGGGTGGCGCCCGCGCCCGACACGACGACGACGGGCAGGTTCTTCAGGCGCGGCTCCTTCTGCACGCGCTCCATCAGCTCCCAGCCGCTCATCACCGGCATCATCAAATCCAGCAGCATCACGTCCGGCGTGGGGCCCTTGCGCAGGCGCTCCCAGGCGTGCAGGCCGTTGCCGGCGACCTCCACGGCGAACCCTTCCAGCGTGAGGAACTCCTCCAGCATCTCACGGCTGTCGACATGGTCTTCCACGAGGAGGATGAGGCTTCGCATGGCAACCGGGAGCCTCCCCCCGTCCGCCCCCGTCCGCAAAGGCCCTGTGTCCAGGGAACGTCCAACCCTGGACGGTAGGCCATTGGCAATGTGCAGCCCGCGCCACTCCGGGTGCCTTCGAGGGCAGGCGGCCAGGCCCATGCCCCCGGAAAAACAGAAGGGGCCTCCCCCTTCCCGGCGTGGGAAGGGCGAGGCCCCGTCGGGGCTCCGGCTCCAGGGTCTGTTCAGCCCCGGTACTGGTGCACGGACATGATGGGGTAGTTCATGGACGTGTAGCTGATGCGCTGCGAGCCGTCCGAGTTGATGTTGTTGGAGCCGATGAACTGGGCCTTGCCGTCCTTCCAGCCCGCGAACATCACCACGTGCTGGCCGCTGCCCACCTTCATGGAGACGACGTCGCCGGGCTTGGCGTCCTTCAGGCTGACGCGCTGGAAGTTCGGGTCGCGGTCCAGGTTCGCCTGGAGCGTCATCACGGAGGCGCTGTGCTGGCTGTCCTTGATCTGCCCGGCCTGCTCCAGGCACGCGGAGACGAAGTTGGCGCAGTTGACGTTGTTGGGGACCCAGTCCTCCATGTCCGCGCCCACGCCGCTGCCCTCGAGCTTCAGCGAGCCGGCGTTCTTGCCCAGCTGCGCCACCGCGATGTCGAACGGGCTGCCACCGGGGCCGCGCGTGGCCGGGCCCGCGCCACCCGGAGGCGCCGACACGTCGCCCGCGCCGCTGTTGTTGGCGCCGGCGCTGCTGCCGCCGCCGCGCACGCCCTGGCTGCCGGACTCGAAGCTGTCGCGCGAGCCGGGGATGTTCAGCGTCTTGCCCGCGTAGATGAGGTCCTTGTTGGTGATCTGCGGGTTGGCCTTCATCAGCGAGTCCACGGACGTTCCGTAGCGCTGGGCCAGGGCGGAGAGGGTGTCACCAGACTGGATGCGGTAGCTCATGGGGGGCTCCTAGAGGGGAGCAGTGACCGAGGTCACCGGCTGCGATTGTTTCCATTCTCGCCGTTCAAGAACGGGTGTTGCGTCCCTCGCCCGCTTTTCACTTCAAGCGCGCACATGGAGGCGAGAGGACACACCCGGAGCGGAATCCCGGTGCCCGGGAGCGTCGCACCGGCGGCAGGGCCCGCCCGGGGCCTCTTGGCGCGGTGCGCAATTTTCAGGGATTTAGCGGCCCGGGGCGTGGTGCTTGAAC
>NZ_RAWL01000830.1:0-981 GCF_003668885.1 Corallococcus sp. AB049A
CCGCCGGGAGACGCTCGTTCCCACCGGGCTCCGAGTGGCTGTATGCCCGACTCCACGTCGGCTCCGGCCTCGCCGATCGGCTCCTGCTCGAGGACGTGGCCCCCATTGTGAGAGCGCTCATCTCGTCGGGCAGCGCCGACCAATGGCACTTCCTGCGCTACTCGGACCCCGAGCACCACCTCCGGCTGAGGCTGCACGGCCCACCGGACGCACTGCTGCGGGAGGCCCTGCCGCGCCTGCACGACGCCCTGGCCCCCCTCCTCCAGGAGGGCCGTCTCAAGCGGTTTCAGCTGGACACCTATGTCCGTGAGCTGGAGCGGTACGGAGGCAGCGAGGGAATGCGCCTGGCCGAGGCGTTCTTCCACGTCGACAGCGAAGCGGTCCTCGCGACGCTGGAGTCCCTGGAGGGGCTGGACGGTGACGCGCGGTGGCAGTGCGCCCTCATGGGGATGGATCTGCTGCTCTCCGACTTCGGGTTCGACCTGGAGGCGAAGCACCGCATCGCCAGCCGGCTGCGCACCGCCTACGCCCAGGAGCACGGGGCGGGCAAGAGACTCGAGTCGCAGCTCAGCCGTCTCGCCCGTGAGCGTCGCCCCATCCTGGAGGCACTCCTGACGGGCCAGGGCTCCGGCGGGAGCGCGGTGGCCCCGGGGCTCGCCCCCTTGCTGCGCCGGTCGGAGCGCCTGGTGCCTGTTCTCTCGCGGCTCCGGGAGCTCGAGCGGAGCGGAGGCCTGTCGCAGGGGCTCGACGCGTTGGCCGCGAGCTACCTGCACCTGCACGTCAACCGGATGCTGAGGGACGCTCCGCGCGCGCACGAGTTCGTCCTCTTCGATCTCCTCGAAAGGCTCTATGCATCGTTCCTGGCGCGCGGGGTGCGCCTGGGATGATGAATGGCGTTGGCATTTGGCTTCGACTGGCGGGATTGCTGCTCGCGGTGGGCTGCGCCTCCGCGCCCGCCCCCATCACCCCACCCCTTCCCAC
>NZ_RAWL01000831.1:0-981 GCF_003668885.1 Corallococcus sp. AB049A
GTGCTGTCCTACGCCCTGTTTGCTGTAGCTGTTGCGGCCGGCACCACCGGCTGCTTCAAGCGTGGCGTCAAGGGCGACTACGCCCTGGCCCCGGAAATGCGCCCGCTGGAAGTACCGCCGGACCTGAACCTGCCCAACGCCACCACCGACAACAAGGTGCCGACACTGGCCTCGGCCACCAAGCCGGCGGCGCCGGTCGCCGCAGCCCCGGCGGTGGGCAACACCGGTTTCACCATTGCCGGTGGCAAGGATGAAGCCTTCGCCAAGGTCGGTACCGCACTGGAAGGCGTCGAAGGCGTGACCATTGCCAGCCGCGCGCAGCTGCTGGGCTCGTACGACGTGGCCTACGAAGGCAGCAACTTCCTGGTCCGCGTGGTGGCGGTTGATGCAGGTGCCTACATCTCCGCGGTCGACCCGCGTGGCCTGCCGGCCACCGCCGAAGCGCCGGTGAAGCTGATCGCCACGCTGAAGGCGAAGCTGGCTCAGTAAGGGCCGCCCTGGTGGAGGCCGACCTTGGTCGGCGCTTCCGTGCCAACCAAGGTTGGCACCTACCGGGCGATGTGAGCTTGCCAACCAGGGTTGGCACCTACCAGAGCAACACCGAGGTATTCCCGCCTGGGTAGGTGTCGACCTTGGTCGACACGGCGGACGTCATGAACGTCTGAAGAAATCGAAGATCGGTATGGATTGATGCGCTGATGATGCGATTTCAGAAGCCCTTGGCAGCGGCCAGCGCTTGATCAAGCATCGGGGTTGTCCAGGCTGGTACTGGTTCGGCGGGCAGCCAGGCCAAGGGCTGGTTCATTAAGGGATGGGAGAAGGCAGATGGATTTGCCCGGCCGGCCCATTCGCGCAGGCGGAGCCATCCAAGGATTTCGTAGGGAAAGATCATCCGATCCTCCCTATCGAACTCGCGGATGTCATTCGCGGATCTATTGCGGGCCTGCTGAACGTGAAACTCCGCCAAGGCCGAAACCAGGT
>NZ_RAWL01000832.1:0-973 GCF_003668885.1 Corallococcus sp. AB049A
CTCTCCGGCGGCGCTGTACCTGGCCGCGGCGGGCGTGGGCACGCTGGGCGTGGTGGACGCGGACGTGGTGGACCTGAGCAACCTCCAGCGCCAGGTGCTGCACACGCTGGAGCGCCGGGGTCAGCCCAAGGTCCAGAGCGCGAAGGCCGCCATCGAGGCCATCAACCCGGACGTGAAGGTGGTGCCCTTCCAGGAGCGGCTCACCTCCGCCAACGTGGAGCGCATCCTCGCGGACTTCGACGTCGTGCTGGACGGCGGGGACAACTTCCCCACGCGCTACCTGCTCAACGACGCGTGCCTGCGGATGGGCCTGCCCAACGTGCACGGCTCCGTGTTCCGCTTCGAGGGGCAGGTGACGACCTTCGTCCCCCACAAAGGCCCCTGCTACCGCTGCCTCTACCCCGCGCCGCCCCCGCCGGAGCTGGCGCCGTCGTGCGCGGAAGCCGGCGTCCTGGGCGTGCTGCCGGGGCTCATCGGGATGCTCCAGGCCACGGAGGCCCTGAAGCTGCTGCTGGGGGTGGGGGAGTCGCTGGTGGGGCGGCTGCTCACCTTCGACGCCCTGGGCACGCGCTTCCAGGAGCTCAAGCTGCGCCGCGACCCGGAGTGCCCGGTGTGCGCGCCCGGAGCGAAGGTCCAGCTCATCGATTACGAGCAGTTCTGCGCCACCGGAGCCTGGGCGGGGGCCTGAGCCAGGGGCTTGAGTCTCCCGGGTGATGCATTTCAGACGCAACGGGGCGGACGGGCCCGCGTATGATGCCGCCGGCCTGGACCCGGGGCGGTGGTGGAACGCGACCCGGGTCGGATACGAGAGCGGCAGCGGCAGGGAGACGACGGCGATGTCCGAGCAGAACGAGAACCAGGACACCAGGACGGGAGAGGACCGGCGCGACTCGCCCCGCGTCCCCATGCGCCTGAAGGTCGGCTGGGATGGGGCGGATGGCTTCCTGGAGCGCGCCGGGGACCTGTCCCTGGG
>NZ_RAWL01000833.1:0-961 GCF_003668885.1 Corallococcus sp. AB049A
TGCGCACGCACCAGCGTCCATAGGCGGCCTCCAGCTCCGAGCCACCTTGCGACACGCGAACGCTGTTCACGGACACGACGCCCAACGAGGCTCGTGGACGCTTCGGCACCGGCGCACCGCGCGCCAGGGTCCGCACCGTCTCCTCGAAGGTGTCGCCGTCCAGTGACACGGGCGGCGTTTCCGTGCGCGGTGTGTACTCACGCGCCGGGCCTTCTCCCGTGTCCAACCGCCACGTCCGTGACGTCGCGCAACCTGTCACGAACAACATCCACAGCACGCACCACCCGCGCGCTGGCATGTTCGTTTCCGCTCAGCTGCGCAGCGCCACTCCCAGCTCCGCGTCTCCGTGCAACAGCCAGGTCCTGGCCGCGGACTCCTGCCAGAAACGGCGGAGGATCTTGTCCGTCCCGCTCCCGGAGGCCACCCGGTTCAACTGCAACGCGACGATCTGGTTCTGCACCAGCTCCGCCACCCGCGTCACCCCCGAGCGCAGCCCGTACTCCTGCACACGCTTGATGAGATCCGCCGCCTCCGGCGACGCCGGCCGGAACGTGCGCAGGTCCGCTTCAATCTTGATGGGCTGCCCCGCCACTTCATCCGTCGCCGCTCGCAGGTCCTGCACGAAGCGCTGCATCTCCTCCAGCCGGATGTAGCCCTCCAGCGCGAAGCTCACGATGGATTCCGCTCGGTCCACGTCGATTCGGTACATCGAGGCCCCCTGCGTGAGATTGCGTCAAACCCTTCTCTCGCATCAGACGTCCACGTGCCAACGTCCGGAGGGATGAGGCCCCTATTCAAGACTCCACGCCCACCTGCTCCAGAAGGAGGGCCAGCCCTCGCGCCGCCGCGGCCTGCCGCACCTGGCGCCGGTCCCCTTCGAACCGGTGACGCTCCACCACCGCCGGCCTCCCCCGCCGCTGCACCGCGATGAACACCAGCCCCACCGGCTTCGCCTCCGTCC
>NZ_RAWL01000834.1:0-956 GCF_003668885.1 Corallococcus sp. AB049A
GAGCGGTGCAGCTGCGAGACGATGACGCGCTCGGTGCCGTTGACGATGAAGGTGCCGTTCTCGGTCATCAGCGGGATTTCGCCCAGATAGACCTCCTGCTCCTTCACGTACTTGATGGCCTTGGTCGACGACTCACGGTCGTAGATCACCAGGCGCACGGTCACGCGCAGCGGGGCGCCGTAGCTCATGCCGCGCTGGCGGCACTCACGCTCGTCGAAGACCGGTTCGCCCAGCTTGTAGCCGACGTATTCCAGGGCAGCATTGCCGCTGTAGCTGGCGATCGGGAAGACCGACTTCAGCGCAGCGTGCAGGCCGTGGTCCGTGCGCTTGGCCGGATCGACGTTTTCCTGCAGGAATTCACGATAGGAATCCACCTGGATGGCGAGCAGGAACGGCACTTCGAGAATCGAGCGCTGCTTGCCGAAATCCTTGCGGATACGCTTTTTTTCGGTGAACGAATAGGACGTCATGAGGTCTTCCACCTTGTTGTGCGGATCGTGCGCCCACGATCCGAAGGGAACTTGAAATTGTCAGTTGGAAGTCGCTGGTATTGTCGGCACCAGCACGCCTTCTCCCGCTACTTCCAACTGCCAACTCGTCTGCTACCACTCCCCCGCTGCCGCGCCGTGCGCTGGCCTGCCGGGGTTTGACTGCAGCCCGTGTTGGGCTTTTTCCTGCTTTTGAAACAGTCGACTAACAGTCGACCCTACCGGTACCGCAACAACGACCAAAGGCCGGGGGCTTACGCCCCCAGCCTTGGCTGCATCGCCGTGAATCGGTGACGATGCAAGGTAACTGCTTACTTGACTTCGACAGTCGCGCCAGCAGCTTCCAGGTCCTTCTTCATCTTCTCGGCGTCTTCCTTCGAAGCGCCTTCCTTCAGGACGCCACCGGCTTCGGCCAGGTCCTTCGCTTCCTTCAGGCCCAGGCCGGTGATGGCGCGGACGGCCTTGATG